>NZ_JACJFH010000116.1:0-11923 GCF_014164495.1 Pseudoalteromonas sp. SG41-5
TTCGATAATGTTGCGCCACTGCTCAAGGCTACGCATTTTTCTCATGGCTATCTCCTAATTGAAATTAAGAAATAGTTTAATCGGTTTGACGAGTTACTGGCAGGTGCACTTTGCTAGACGCTTACTATAGAGTTTGCTCTTCCTTTAAAGTACTCACACTCAAGGTGAGTTACACGGCCTCCAATTTTAAGGTAACGGAAAGAGCTTTTACGTAACTTCCCAATATCTGATGGTTGAACCGCAAAGCTTGCCATCAACCATGAGAACAGTAAGTTTTCAATTTCTGATATTGGTAAGTTATGGGTACCAGAACACAGTAGTTTTAATTCATTAAACCCAAATAATGGACTACTTGCTCCAGCCACAGAGAAGCTCTCAGAAAGAAAGGAGTTACTTAAATAACCTTTAGTTGGCCCTTTAGCTGAAATAAAAAGTCGACTTAGTTCTATTTCACTGTCTAAAGCAGGTAGGATTTTTACAAAACTCTTTTTATTACTTGTATTGGCTAATAAAACAAGTATTAAGGCATTTCGGAGTTTAGGTTCTTTTTCTTTCAGACAATGATATTTATACAGTAAGCAAAATATCGCCCGCCCCGTAAAAGATTTTTTATAGTATTTAACATTCTTATTTGGGCCTAGCATTTTGAAATCGTACAAAGAGAAATCAGATAGTTCTAAAAACCTTTTTAGAGCTAGCTTACATTCATAAAGCTCTATTATTATTGACGACGCTGTAGCTCTTAGTGAACGAATGGTTATTTTTGGCGATGCAAGAACCTGGTATAATTGATTACCAATTCCAATATCATCATTTCTAAGCCAGTCTAACTCACCAAAATAACCAGCTAAAGAAATTTGCTTTTTATTGAAATTCGGACTTACTTTAGTTTTATAAATTTCGAAAAGATATTGTAATTGCTCTGGCTCGACAGATGAGCTCAATTCACTTGATCTTTCTAAAGCATAGAATAAAACTGTTCTTAGCTTTCGAAGAGCGCTTTCGCCTCCATGATTATTCAAGGTATCAAAACGATAAGACTCATATTCCTTTAGAACAGTATAAGGATTTTTTATTTTTGTGTTGTTTAACCACTCTACAAAAAGGTGAGCTGAACCTGTAAAGCGATACTTTGCTGAAAGTGGGGCAAATTCATCTAAAAATGAATAATTATATGAAGCGATAATCGCTTTAAAAATTAATCGCTTATATGCCTCACCTTTAATATTAAAAGAAATAACTCTCTCTGGAGAATTTTTTAACGCAGGTACAACAATCGAAGTAGCTGAGAGCGGATATCTGAAGCTTGTAGGTTCATTTGAATTAAAATCTCTTCTTACTATTGATTCATAATAGCTAGAGTTATGACTCGGTACTTTTTTCATATCATCCAAAGCTACACTCCTTTAAAAGCTGCTCTTTTAGACCGCAGCTATGAATATATGATTTTGTTACTGAATTAGAAAATTGACCATCAACTTTATGCCCTAGCCGATTCGCAGTGGTTAAATAAATAGCCGATGTCGTAGTAATTGATTCATAATGTTTATTAGCTCCCTCACACAAGTTATAAAATATATCAGTTCCAAAGGAGTGCCGAAGATGATGATAAACATTCGTGAACTCAATATTTTGATAAGATCTGTAAACGTCTGGATTATTTTGCATTTCATTAATCACTTTATTACGAGTCTTAGCAAAAGTATCAGTACCAAACTTTGTTGAAATACATCTTCCACGAGTCAGGTTAGTAGAATTTGAAACGAATAAATGGTTTGAATCAGTAAGAGGCCGTTCTAAACGAAAATACTGTTCCATTTTTTCTAATAAGTATCTAGGTATATACAGGAACCTAGAGCGGCTATATTTTGTATAGAGTGATGAGAGGTAATATTTGAACTCTTCTTTATGCGGCTGCTTCTTCAGCTCCTTGAAAAGAGATAGTAATCCCTTATATTTCTGAGTGCTTTCATTAAAGTCTTTAAGTAGAAACCCTTGATTCTCTTTAGAACGACACCCTAACTCACCTCCATTTCTCAAAATGATTTCTTCAAGTAAAGAGTTAGTACTTTGATAGATCAGCTCCCTTGTTTGAGGTAACAAATACTTCACACTTAAACTAGGTTTAGAGTTGCTTCTCGCGATGGGGATATGGGAAGATTTGATGCCTATATTTTTATATTTATTGTCAAAAAAATACTGTAGCCAATTGTAATAAGCTTTTAGAGAGTTTACGGCCTGATTTGCAACAGCTTCGCTACTCTGGCATTCTGTTATAAGATACTCATTAATATAGTCATTTATTAATTCCTGGGGCAAAGCTGTATGTATACTAAGAGTAATATTTCCTTCACCCTCGAACTTATCAACCCACTCTAAAAACCGCCCAAGATGATTACAAATTTTATAACTTGCATCTGCACCAATAAACACTTCTTCAAACACATTTTCGATTAGAGCTGAGTTCCTATTTTTCCTCTTTATCAACTCTATTTTTTTACCTACAACTTCTGTATAGCGAGCAAATAAGCAAGGAAGGAGTATAGGAGCACTATCACTATCTAGATAAATGTAGTGTTTATTTATTTTTTTATCACTGTATCTGTGCATCAATTAACTTACTTAGATAACTCTTTATCTAAAGTTAGCAGAAACAGGTTTACTTACAAATAAACCCCACAGATAACACCCTCGAGTTTAAAAGCAATCCATGTCAATATGAATAAACTTTTTCATTCCTCAAACCAAGCACTGTACAAATGAACAGTTATTATTCATTAAGTTTGATTTATTAGCAAGTCATCAGCTCGATGATTCTTGCTGTGAAGATTTTTTACGATTAAATAACCTCGCACCGAATAACCAAAAAGCACCTTCTAAAATAAAACCAACTACGATTAGTATCACCATCCCAGAAGCATTGCCCATCGCATAACAAACTAATGCCAAACAGATCACCACCAGTAGCGCTAAGCGTTTCATTATTTTTGCTGTCACTGTATTCATAATTAGCTCCTTTAAATCAGATTAAAGTATTCATTTACGTAACCGTGAACTACTAAAACTAGCACATTTTCACTGTTTTCCTAATTATCTTGAGCTAAACAGCACCAATTGCTAATCTACGTTTTTACTTTAAAGAGCTGTCGAATATGCAATCATTCATAGAACAACATCCTATCCATACAGCAATTAATGTTGCTTGGGGAGAAATGGATGCCTTACAACATGTCAATAATGTGGTGTATTTTCGTTATTTTGAAACTGCTCGAATTGATTTTTTTAATCAAATAAATTTACTCGAAGATTTACAAACAACAGGTATTGGTCCTGTGATCAGTGAAAATAACGCGCGTTATAAACGCCCTGTCACATTTCCTGATACAGTGTTGGTAGGCGTTACCATCAGTGATATTCAAAAAGACCGTTTTATGATGCACTACAGAGTATTTAGCCAAGCGCAAAATGCCTTGACTACATTAGGGTCATCGCAAGTGGTGATGTTTAATTTTAAAACGGGTAAGAAAGCACAATTAAGTGAGCCATTATTGGCTGCATTACATAAGTACAGCCGAGAATCATAAAAGTAAGGAATCATTATGCGTTACAACCCACTTGGTAGCAGTGGTCTCAATGTGTCTCGTGTATGCTTAGGCAGCATGACGTGGGGCGTACAAAATAATCAAGCAGATGCTGATGAGCAAATTGCTTATGCCTTAGAGCATGGCGTAAACTTCATTGATACTGCAGAAATGTATGCCATCCCTCCCACTCCAGATACGTACGGAAAAACAGAGCAAATTATCGGTAATTGGTTAGCGCGTAATCCAAGTAAGCGAGACGATATTGTGCTCGCCACTAAAATTGCTGGCAATGGCCTAGCTTGGATACGCGATGGCGGCGATATTACTCGTCAAGCAGTCGTTCATGCAGTTGACGAGTCATTAAAACGCCTACAAACCGATGTAATTGATTTATACCAACTACATTGGCCGAATCGTCAATCACCGCACTTTAGCAAACAATGGCCAGGTATGATCCGTTTTAGTGACGCCAATACAGAGCAACACACAGCGGGTATGCTCGATATTCTTGAAGGTTTAAACGACTGTGTTAAAGCTGGTAAAATTAAACATTGTGGTCTCTCTGACGACACGCCATGGGGTATTAGCCAATTTTTACGATTAAGTGAACAACACAATTTACCGCGCATGGTCTCTATTCAAAATGAATTTAGTTTATTACACGCTAAAGATTGGCCTTATCTAATAGAGCAATGTATTCACGAAGATATTGCTTATTTACCTTGGTCACCCTTAGCAGGCGGTATGTTAAGTGGAAAATATTTAAATGGCGCACGTCCCGATGGTAGCCGCTGGACACTGGTGCAGCGTAATGGTTTATTCCGTGACACAGCACAATCGCAACAAGCAATCAGCCACTATGTTGAAATTGCCCAGCAATACCAAATAACCCCAGCACAATTAGCGCTTGCATGGTGTGACCAAGTTGATGGTGTTACTTCTTCAATTATTGGTGCAACCAGCTTAGTACAACTAAAAGATGACATTGCCGCGTTCAACATCGAATTAAGCGAACAAGCTTTAACTGATATTGGTAATGTATTTAAGCAATACCCAATGCCATTTTAATCAATAAAGCCCAATCATTATCAATGCTTGGGCTTTCCACCAGATTAAAACACTTGAAAAACAACCTACTCACAAATAGTGAATCAAAAAAACACCACTAAAGCATTAAAAAATTAACTTAATGCAATAATTTACCATCCTTTAGTAGCGCAAAATATTAGTTATTGTATACTCGATTTAAATTGTTAGCGGATAAAGTAAATATAGCTATGCGTATTGTCTATTACTTCGTTACATTATTTTATTTTTTTTCAAGCACCTATGTACTTGCTAATAATACCGATGAAGTAACTCACATAACTTGGCTCCAAAGTGATGCGGCGCCTTTTCATCTGGCTAAAACAGCGCAAACTCCAGATGGAGGCTTATGTGATTACTTAGTCGAACAGCTCATCATTGAGTTACCCGATATAGAGCATACCCGCGAAATGTTGCCGCAAAAACGTATAGGCAAGTACCTCGATGAAGGTCAACAAGCATGTTACCCTTGTATGATCCACCGTAAAGTTAACACCCCGCGAGTGATCTATTCGGTGCCAACAACGGTGTACCCACCATTTGCTATCATTGCCTCAGCTAAAACAGCGAAAGTAATTAGCCAACAACACAGTTCACCGATAAATTTAGTTAAACTACTGACAGATAATAAATTTATTTTTGGTCAATCCGCTGCGCGTAAATTTACTCCAGAGTTAAATACCATCGCTCGAAATACTAAAAGCGACCAAAATACATCATTAAGTTGGAACAGTGAAAACGAAAGCAGCTCGGTGATCAATCGGCTCAATCATGGGTATATTGATTACACTATCGACTATCCTTTTTTAGCCGATTACTACAACCGCTTCAGCGAATTTGATAATGTAGTAACCTTACCTATTGCCGATCACGCCGATAAGCTGGTTTTAGGTGCGATTGGCTGCTCAACCAATGCCCCTAATAATTTTGCTAATAATGCCTTAAAAAAAATAAATCGAGTGCTAACAAATAGCATACTGCCGTCTGCAAAGTACCAGCAAACACAGCGTGTATTGCTTGAAAATACCTTTGCGGAGTTCGATCAACAATATCAACAACAGATATTAAAACTTACTCAGCCAACCACTCTTGCTGAACCAATAAATCTGAGCCCAAGTGTAACTGAGCAATAAATTTACTTCCTGCTTTCACAGCTCCTACCCCTGCAGGTGTGCCAGTCATAATAATATCGCCATCAATTAAAGTCATAAACTCACTAACTTGGGCTGAAATAACCGCGGGTTTATAAAGCATTAACTCAACGCCGCCTTGTTGTCGCACCTTATTATCTATCAGTAAGGTTAAGCTTAAATGCTCAATAGCTTGTTCGTCTATTTGTACAAACTCACTAAACAATGCAGAGCCATCAAAGGCTTTCGCGCGTTCCCACGGTAAACCGCTGGCTTTTAATTTACTCTGTAAATCTCGCTTAGTTAAATCCAGTCCCACCGCCACAGCAGCTAAACAGCCATTGTTAACTTGAAAACAAATTTCAGTCTCAAAATGTAATTGCTCATCCTTATGAGTACACATTAAGGTATTTGTTATCGCGCTTGGCGGTTTTAAAAATACCACCATTTCGTCTGCCACTTGATTACCAAGCTCAGCAATATGCGCAGCATAATTACGACCAATACAAATGACTTTTGATGGATTCACTGGTTTCATTTCGATCTTTCCTATTCAATAAAAAGCAGCTTAGACTACTTTTTATGACGTTTATTGGCAATTAACTTCGTATTGCTATTTATCTAGATCGATGTCAGTGGTGTTAAGCCTAACAAAGGCGTTACTGGCATGAAATCCCCTCAGTAGATACATGCTCGCTGGTGATGTTGAGTTTCGCAATCGACACCTGCCATGGCGCAGCTGTACTTAACTGCCAAGGTGAGAATACTTGTCCTAAATTAACACCTTGCTGTGAAAAACACCGTAAATCAATGCTTAAAGTCTGCCATTCATTGGTTGCATTTAGCTGCTTAGCAATATCCAATTTACCTTGGCAATCATCACCACATTGCATACCAAGCCAAAGCGGGGCATCGGCACTTTGCTCAACCTTAATTTGCATTTGTAATTGCCCTGCTTTTTCAACAAACGAACGTAAATCAGATGGGAATGCCGCACTTAAACGCACTGCTGCTAGTTCATCGCCGCTGAAGGTAATTGCACGCGCATCTTCTTGAACGTCTTTATCAAAGGTTTTAACGCTAACAGCTCCGATTGATTCGCGACTACTTGCCATCACTTTTTGCTGCTCACCACTTTGTAAATGCAGACTCCATGGCGCTTTAACCGCGCGCTCAAACAAGACTAAATCATCAAGCTGTTGTGACGTTCCCATTTGTTCAACAAGATCATCTTGTAAGGTGTTTTTATCTGAATAAGTTAAGCCAAAACCATACGGTAATAATGGCGAATAATCTTTATCACCACGATTTTCGTTATCAACTGGGTTATTCGGCCAAGAAAACGACAGCTTGCCTTTAAAATCATGATTTACTGAGCCATCTACATTTGCAAATAACACATCGCTAATTGCATCCCCTTCGCTACCTGGCAACCACGTCGCAACAAACGCATCACTGGCATTAAGCTCTGCGTTTACCCACATTGGGCGGCCGCTAATAAATAACGATACAACGGGAATACCGGCTTGCTTGAATTTTCGCAGTAGCGCTAAATCCGTTTTATTACCCCGCTGATATTCAAGATTATCTAAATCCCCATTGCCTTCTGCATAAGGTTGCTCACCAAATACTACAATAGCGACATCTGGACGAGTATTGAACTCACCGTTTAAGTCATGCTGAACTTGCCCGCCCGCTTGCTTAACAGTGTGTTCAATACCATCCAAAATCGACGTGCCACCTGGGAAATCGCTATTTTGATTCCCCGTACCTTGCCAAGTAATACTCCAACCGCCAGATTGCATACCGATATTATCAGCACCTAGACCGGCTACTAACACATTTGCTTTTGGCGAAAGCGGCAGTAACTGTTGTTTATTTTTTAGGAGTACTAAAGATTCGCGAACTGCTTGTTTTGCGATTTTACGATGTTCAGCACTACCAATGACCTCTGTTTTTCCTGAAAGTGGACGATTTGCAGGACTTGCTTTATCAAATAAACCCGCACGCATTTTTACTCTCAGAATACGCGTTACCGCATCATCAATTCGTGATTGCGCAATTGTGCCATTGTTAACTTGTGCGATAAGGTTTTCATAAAGTGGCTTCCATGCATCAGTAGGCACCATGTATACATCAAGGCCGGCATTAGCGGCTTGTGCGCAGTTTCCATTGGTACAACCAGGAATTTGTCCATGACCATTCCAATCACCCACAACAAAGCCATCAAAACCCATTTTGCCTTTTAGCACATCAGTTAAGAGATATTTACTGCCATGGATTTTTTCGCCATGCCAGCTATTAAACGACGCCATAACTGTTTGTGCTCCAGCACCTAAGCCTCCCACATAACCTTGCGCATGAATGGTAAATAACTCTGCTTCGCTGGTAATATTATTACCTTGGTCATCACCGCCTTGTGTACCACCATCACCAATAAAATGCTTAACCGTACTGATCACCCGTTTATCTGATAAAAAGTCTTGATCAACTGCGCCTTGTAAGCCTTTTACTATTGCGGCTGAGTAATCTCTAACAATTTGTGGATCTTCTGAATACCCTTCATAAGTGCGGCCCCAGCGGTCATCTCGTACCACAGCAACGGTAGGTGCAAACACCCAATCAATACCGGTTACCATCACTTCTTGGGCGGTCGCTGCAGCAATTTTTTCAATCAACTGTGGATTGTTAGCCGCACCTAAACCGATATTGTGCGGAAATAACGTCGCACCAATAACATTATTATGACCATGAACTGCATCGGTTCCCCACATAGTTGGGATACGGCTACCATCAAGGGAATCATCTACTGATGCTTGGTACATTTTTTCGGCTAGTTCAATCCAATCAGCAGCCGTGGCATGTTTATTATTATTAGGAAAAGCCCCACCGCCATTAAGGTAAGAACCAAAACCATATTGACGCATATCTTCCACTGTAATATCGCGAATTTCAGGTTGGATCATCTGGGCTATTTTTTGTTCTAAGCTGATTGAGCCGAGCAAGTCAGCAATTTTTTGCTCCATATTGGCATCGTCTTTAACACCGCTTTTGATCATCGGCCAACTATCATTGGTCGCTGCTGTTTGTTCTGATTGCGAACAGCAAGTCATCGCCATGGCTGCAATCATCATGACCAATAGAGTACGTGGTTTTGTTATGGTAATGTTGGCCGCCTAGTTATCAATGACGAGTTGAGGTTGGTACTTTGGAGCCAAATAGCGCAAAGTAAGTAATATATAAATAACAGCCGATAGGCAGTAATAGTGCTAATTACACACCAAAATTGTCAGCTAAGACGCCTTGTAATAATGGAATAATTTCACCACCGACAATGGCTAAGCATAAAATACCTGAACCCTGAGAGGTATATTTGCCAAGGCCTTGAAGGGCTAAACTGAAGATGGTTGGGAACATAATTGAGTTACATAGTCCGACCAACAAAATAGCCCACATTGCTAATGCCCCTTGTCCTGTCATCGCCATTAACACCAGTACCACGGCAAGTAATGCATGACATGCCAATACCTTACCTGCATTGAGTTTTTGCATGATGGCAGCACCAATAAAGCGTCCTATCATGGCGCCCGCGAAGTAATAACTAATATAATGTGCGGCTTGCTGCTCAGTAAAACCCGCAATATGGTCTAAGGTTAAAAAGCCTACTAAAAAGCTGCCGATTGCGACTTCAGCACCGACATAAACAAAAATGCCAATGGCTCCTAAAATTAAATGGCGATACTGCCAAACACTACCTAAATCAATAAAGTTCTCAACATATTGATTTTCACTCTCAGCATCAGCTGCTTTGCCAAGTTTAGGTAATTTTAAAAAAGCAAAAATCACCGCAAGTACCAGCAAGCTTGCTGAAAGCATTAAATAAGGAAGTTTAACTTGCTCTGCGGTTGCTTGGCTGACTTCAGTTAGAATAAGCCAGCCACCAAAGATTGGCGCAACCGTAGTACCTAACGAATTAAATGCTTGGGTCATGGTTAAACGCGACGACGCTGTTTTTGCTGCGCCAAGTACACTTACGTATGGATTGGCTGACACTTGTAAGATGGTAATACCCGAAGCCAGTACAAATAGCGCCAATAAAAATAGCTCATAAACATGCGCTACGGCTGCGGGATAGAATAATGCACAACCAACCGCTGCTACCACTAAGCCCACCACAATGCCAAATTGATCACCTATTTTACTCACCAACTTACCAGCGGGTATCGACATCACAAAATAAGCCCCAAAGAAACAAAATTGGATTAGCATCGCTTGGGTATAATTGAGTGAAAACATCCCTTTTAAATAGGGGATCAGAATATCGTTTAGACACGTAATAAACCCCCACATAAAAAATAAGGTGGTCAACGACGTTAAAGCAAACGTTTGTTTGCCCATTGGTTGTAGGCTATGTTCATTCGTTGCCAAATTGTGTGTGACGTTTGCCATATTAAACTCTCTAATTATTTTAATTATCAGTTCGTTACGTTTATTAAAGTACTTTTTCATTACTTAAAAAAAGCAAATAATAGTTGCAACATAAAATGTAAGCGCTTACATTTATATCATATAAATCAAAATTAGCAATTTATTTACAAACATTCTGCAAGCGCTTCCATTTTTAATAACTATGCTGTGCTTAATGTAAAAGTAATTGCCAAAACTGAATGTTAAAGGATGCACCTAATCGTGTTTAAAACTATTTCTCTGCCGCCTAGCTCTGCGCTACTTAAACCTCAGTTTACCTTTGGTGTAGCCACAGCCTCATTTCAAATTGAGGGAGCTCGCAGCGCCCGCCTGACATCTATTTGGGATACTTTTTGTGACCAGCCAGGAGCTATCACCGACAATAGCAATGGCGATACAGCCTGTAACCATGTTGAACTATGGCAACAAGATATCGCAATGATTGCTGACTTAGCCGTTGATGCGTACCGATTATCAATTTCATGGCCGCGCGTATTGCATCAAGATGGCAGTATTAATCAGCAAGGCATTGGCTTTTATCGTGATTTATTAACGGCTTTAAAAGCACGCAATATCAAGACCTATGTCACCTTATATCACTGGGATCTACCCCAGCACTTGGAAGATAACGGTGGCTGGTTAAACCGTGACACCGCCTATGCATTTGCTCACTATACTGATTTAGTTACCAAGCAGTTGACAGGTTTAGTTGACTCTTATGCGACTTTAAATGAACCTTTTTGCAGTGCCTATTTAGGCTATGAAGTGGGTGTACATGCCCCCGGTATTAAAAGCCAACAAGCAGGTCGTCAGGCGGCTCATCATTTATTGTTAGCCCATGGTCTTGCCATGCAAGTACTGCGCGCCAATTGCCCTAATATAGAAGCTGGTATTGTTCTTAACTTCAGCCCAGCTTATCCACTGACAGAAAACGATACACAAGCAGCATTATTAGCCGATCAATATCACAATCAGTGGTATATCAAAGCAGTTTTAGAAGGTCAGTATCCGGCGCTTTTAAATAGCCTCAGTAGTGAAGTGCAACCCCATATAGCTGCTGATGATATGGCGATAATAAGTCAAAAAATCGACTTTATTGGCGTTAATTACTATACCCGCATACACTACAAAAACACTGATGATAACTGGTTTGCCGAAGCACAAATCGACAACATAGCTGTGACTGACATGGGCTGGGAAGTCTATCCACAAGGTTTAACTGAGTTGTTAGTATCATTAAATGAGCTATACCAACTACCTAAAGTTTATGTAACTGAAAATGGTGCGGCCATGGCAGATACACTACGAGATGGCCAAGTACTCGATACAGAGCGTGTTAGTTATTATCATACCCACCTCAATGCAGTGCATGACGCAGTTGAGCAAGGAGTTGATATACAAGGCTATTTTGCATGGAGCTTAATGGATAACTTTGAATGGGCATACGGCTATGAAAAACGCTTTGGTCTCGTTTATGTTGATTATGAAAACCAGCAACGCATACTAAAAGAGAGCGCAATACAATATCGCGCATTGCTCACACAGCGCAAAAAATAATAACAACATGAGTGCCAATTATGCTAACTAGAAAAGAAAAAATAGCCTATGGCTTAGGTGATACTGCAAGTAACATCATTTTTCAAACCGGGGTGCTAT
>NZ_JACJFH010000117.1:0-11861 GCF_014164495.1 Pseudoalteromonas sp. SG41-5
GTTCTAGGTTCTAGGTTCTAGGTTCTAGGTTCTAGGTTCTAGGTTCTACAAAGCTAAACTTTTACCTTGAACCTTTCAACTTTAATCTTATTTCCAGCTTTTCATCTTGTGCCCTTTTACAGCATAGAAAAGAATGAATAAATAACAAGGTAACATTACGATATAAGCGCCCTGCTGGGCCGCGGCAGAATCCACACCACCACTTGCTAGACCCCAAAATAGAGGACCAAATGCCCCACCGGCGATGCCCATTACAAGCAGGCCAGAACCAACACTGGCTAATTTACCTAACCCAGACAACGCTAACGGCCATACCGCAGGCCATACAATAGCATTAGCAAATCCTAACACAGCTATCATCAATAGTGTATCTGGTAATTGCACTTCTAAACCAAGCGCTGTTGCGATCACAACTGAACTAGTATCGCTAAATACCACGGCAAGTGTTAATACACAGCCTAAAATTGCAGACACACTTAGCGCTGCTTGCTGCGAAATAACACGCGGAATAAGCACAATACCAACTATATAACCTAACACCATGCAGCTCATTGTATAAGAGGTCATGACACTATATTTTTCAATACCTAGCGACAATGCAAAAGTACCAATGGTATCGCCTGCAATCACCTCCACGGCTACATAAACGAATAATGCAACCACACCTAATGCTAGGCTTGGGTGAGAAAGTGCTTCTTTTACTTGTCCTTTAGCACCTTGCTCCTCATCATCAATAAGCTCTGGTAATGGCATTTTTGTCACTGCAAATGCCAATGCACCAATAAATAGCGCTAACCCTAAATAAGGATAAATTAAACTATTTGCCATTGAATCAATTTCAGCTTGTGATAAATCTTTACCAACAAGGCCAGTAAAATCGCTTAGAATTAACGCTGTAAATACGATTGGCGCAATTACGCCAGCGCCTTTATTCAATATCCCCATGATGCTGACACGTGCTGCGGCCGATTCCTCAGGCCCAATCCGAACAACATACGGGTTAACTGCAGTTTGCAACAAGGTTTGCCCTGCCCCCATAACCAACTGCGCAAATAAAAACAGCACAAATACTTGAGTTTTTGCAGCTGGAATAAATAATAAACCTGCCACCATCATGGTTGCCATACCGAGTGCCATGCCATTTTTATAACCGACTTTACGAATGATCATCGCCGACGGTACAGCAGTAAACGTCACCGCTATATAAAACGAGAATAAAATCAGTGAGGCTTGAAATGGACTCAGCTGTAATACTTGTTTTAAGTATGGCATTAGTGAACCATTTAACCAGGTTGCAAAACCTAGGATAAAAAATAAAGTGGCAACAATGGCCATGGGTATAAAATTACTTTGTTTATTTATTTTTGACACTGTGGCTTCCATAAAACTTCTTCTTATTGCGAGCTATCGTTATAATTATTTATTGCAATTAAGTTCAAAAAACTTAAATCGACGATTAGCGTTGCTGTATTTTATAACACCTTGGCGACATTTAAATGACAATGTCGAAACAAAAATGACAGCGCTGCCATAAAACTTTACGTTAATTACAGCCATATTACTAGTAACAATTTATTTTACAACGACACAAAAAAGGGCCTTTATGGCCCTTTCAAAACGTAATTAGTTACTAATATATTAATTTATATGAGTAATTCTGCTTTTTAGTTTGCTATCTAAGCTACTACGTAATGCTACAGACTGCTGTTCAGAAACACTGATCGGAGCTGTATATTGCTGCCAACTCGCGCCATTATCTAAACTATACTCGGTATTTAAATATGTAAATGGCGTATTAACCTCAAGCTGACCATTGTTAATCACGCCACCGGGTACCGGCAAATGTAAAGTTATGCCTGCATTGGCCAATTTATTAAGCTCTTTCAAACCAACTGCAGCAGAGAATTGTGCCCAGTCTTTTTCTTGGCTTTTACGATCAACCTGCTCGCCTTCCCATGGTGCTTTATGCCATGCACGCTCAGCGACAGACAGAATACGCGGGAATATCATTGCCAATACTTGATCTTCGGTTCGAATAGTTTCAGACCAAACTTGTCCTTGCATACCTAAGATGTTTTCTGGCTTTTCTAATTTTGGTAGTGGACGACCAACTAAAGCTTCAAGGTTATCTATCGGCTCCCGTGTTCGGGTGTAATCTGCATTTGCATACACATCGTCTGGCATATAATTAAATGCTTTTTTAGTATCGGTATAGCGAGTTGCCCAATAATACCCACGTTCTTCTGGGTGAGCTTCATAAGGATGGTCAAAGTATAAGTGTGTACCATGCGATAGAATCACTTGGTAGCCAGCATTGGCAAGGCGATAAGCTCTGTCTGCAACACCCCACTCCCAAATATTGTCCCAGACGTTTGCTGTAAAGGTTTTGTTTGGAAACTCGTCGCGCTTAAATGGGTTTGTTTGGTCATACATTAAACCATCTTCCCATGCGCCAGGCGAAATCCCGCGTTTTTCAAGTAACTTGGCCACACGTTGTGTAAAGTAAGGTTTAAGATCTGCGGCACCGGCAACACCATTATTTGGATCGGCAAACATTGCTTGGCATATTGGCGAGCCAACCCATGAACCGGCCCCTACTTCATCACCACCAAAGTGCAAGTTAGTCAATTGCACACCGGCTTCGCGGTACATTTGTTGTAATTCGTAGGTAACCTTATCTAAAAAGGCGTAGGTTGAATCCATACATACGTTCATCGAGTTATCTTTGTAGTTTTGCACCGTCATATAAACCGAGGTGTCTTTTGGATCACTCAATAAATACTGGGTTGCAGCACTGATATCTATCTGCTGAGTCTCTTTCCCCGCATTCTTTTTATTAACAAGCTTATTTTTGGCTACTCGTTGCGCCTCATCGGCAAGCTTATGATAACGTGCTTCCATTGCTTTAATTGATGCGCGAGCATGCCCCGGCCCTTCAATTTCTGGAATAATCTGAATATGGCGGTCTTTAGCAAACTTTAATAATTCAACAAACTCACTACGAGTTAAGTAACCATTACCTGAGCCCGATTTAAATGGTCCGGTTCCTAGCTGTGTTAACAGACATTCTTTTTCTTCAAGGTCAAAACAGCGATAACCACCAATATCAGTTAGCTCTGGTAATCCTGGAATTTCTAAGCGCCAACCTTCATCTTCTGAAAAGTGCCAATGTAGTTTATTCATTTTATAACGCGCCATTTGCTCAACTAATTTGAACATAGCGTCTTTGCCGTGGTAATTGCGGCCATTATCATAGTGCATGCCACGCCAGGTATAACGAGGGCTGTCTTCAATCTCAAGTTGTGGAATGTCTACAATACCTTGGCTATTTGCCGGGAGTAGATTAAGTAAGCTCTGCATGGCATAGAATACACCGGCATTATCACTCCCAACAATTTCAATACGATCGTCATCTATCTCAAGAGTGTAACTTTCTGATTTACCACCGGCCAACTGTGGATTTACTTTTAAGCTGATCAGTTTTTCTTTTGCTAGTTTGATGTGATCTGGCTGGGCTTTTAAGGTCAGGCCATAGTCATCTTGCAAATCTTGCATAAACACCATGACTTCGTTCTTTAACTGACCTTGGAAAGTGATCTGCCAGCTGCTATCAAGTGTTGCAGTACCGCGATTAAACTCTACTTTTTGTGGCTTTGGAATGATCCGCTTTAATGCGTCTTGTTGCGATACTTGACTTGTCGTTTGTTGATTACGCTCAAAACGCACTTGTGGGGTGACTAATACCGTTAAATCTTTTGGCTCGTTATAACGGCGCAGTTGATTTTCACGCTCAAACGGTGCAACAAACTGGGTCATATCTTCACTGTCAGTATTTGCAAAAATAGCCGGTTTATTATCACCAGAGACAAAAAAAGCACGTGGCATAAAGTCAGAATAAGCAACCACCCAAACTTGAGCGTCAAACTCAAGTACTAAGCTTTTACCTGAAGCTAACCCTGTAAAGTTTTTAGTTGGGGTAATGCGGTGTAAATCGCCATTTACGTGTTCAATATTTAAACCCGCAACTAGCTCAGTACTGATCTTACGAACTGAGTGAATATACAACTGCCAGTCACTTTCACCTGCAGGAAGTGCAACATCAGATTGGTTGTTTAGTGTAATTGTCCCTAAAAAACCAGCGGCTTTATTATGAAAGTTATCAACCACAGCAAATGTCAGGGTGGTTTCTTTGGCAAAGTTATTCACATCATTTTGCGAAAACTGCGCCTGCGCCATTAATGGCATTATCGCGATCAAACTTGCTAAAGTTCGCTTTTTAAAATCCATTGCTCTCTCCTCGTTGTATACCCTAAGACTACGCATTTCCCCCCACGTAATCTGTTATTTATTATTATTTATTCACCTCCATCATATAAAAGATAAAATGACAGCGCTATCATTAATTGAAAGAATAGGGAATAAGCGGTAAGCGGTAAGCGGTAAGCCAAAAATTTGAGCGTTGCAAATTATTATGTCAACACTTAAAAAGCACTCGGACAGCTTAAAACTTATAGCTTACCGCTCTAAAGCTAAATTTTCATACACACATATTTTTCTTCGAGGTACTCGTCGAGCCCTTGGTGGCCACCTTCGCGACCAAGACCTGACTGCTTAACCCCACCGAACGGTGCCACGGGGTTTGATATTAACCCTTCGTTAATACCTACCATGCCGTACTCTAACGCTTCGCTCACTCGGTATATTTGTTTCAAATCTTGGCTATAAAAATAAGCAGCTAAACCATAAGGCACATCGTTGGCCAGTGCTAAAACTTCAGGCTCTTCATCAAATACAATGATACTCACCACCGGGCCAAAAACTTCTTGATGGTAAATGTCCATCTCCGCAGTTACCCCATTTAAAATAAGCGGTGCTTGATAGTTACCACCAAGCTCAACATTATCACCTATTTGTACCGCACCTTTTGCTTTGGCATCTGCAACCAACTCTTGTACTTTTTGCTTAGCTTTAGGATAAATCAACGGCCCTATATCTGTTGCGTCATCAAGCCCATTACCGACTTTCAGTGCTGTAACTTTTTTAGCTAATTTATCAACAACTTGATCAAGCACGCTACGCTGTACAAAAATACGGTTAGCCGCGACGCAAGTTTGCCCGCCATTTCTAAATTTTGCCCCCATAAGTCCCGTTACCGCTTCATCCAAATCGGCATTATCAAAAATAATAAACGGCGCGTTACCACCAAGTTCCATTGAAGTACGCTTAATAGTAGGGGCACATTGTGCAAGTAATTGCTTACCTACGCCCGTTGAACCGGTAAAAGTGAACTTACGAACAAGTTCAGATTCAGTTAGTAACTCACCCACCATTTTAGCGTTTTCAGAGAGCAATACATTAAAAGCGCCTTTTTCAAAACCGGCTTGGTCAGCCAAATAAGCTAATGCTAAAGCACATAAAGGTGTATGTTCCGAAGGTTTTAGTACAAAGCTACACCCAGCGGCATAGGCTGGTGCAACTTTACGGGTAACCATAGCAATTGGAAAATTCCAAGGAGTTATGCCTGCAACCACGCCAATAGGCTGTTTAAAACTAGTTAAACGATGATTGTCATCAGTGGCGGGGATCACATCACCATAGCTACGTTTGGCTTGCTCTGCGAACCACTTAATAAACCCAGCCCCATATTCAACTTCACCAAGGGCTTCTTTTAATGGTTTACCTTGCTCTTTAGTCATTAATTCAGCAAGGGTTTGTTTATGCTGCATAACCAGTTCAAACCAACGCATTAATACATTACTACGCGTTGTGGCATTGGTGGCTTTGAGTTTAATAAATGCGCCGTGAGCGGCGTTGATGGCTTTATGAACCCCATCATCATCGATATCACTTACCATGATGATGCTTTGCTGTGTAGCGGGATCATCAACACTAAAGTGTTTTTCAGTGGAGTAAAACCCACCGTTAATGAAAGAGTCGTTAAATAGTAGATTATTCATAAAACCTCCAAAGCAATTATTACGGCATATAGCCAATGTTATGTTCACCACTGATAAGTGAAAGGTACGAGGTTAAAGGCAAAGACTAGCTCCACCTAAAATCTAACATCTCAATACAACCGCGCGGCATAAAGCCGCGCCTACGCAAATTCAAACATTGATGCCAAACCCGTAGCCGCGTGAGCGTAAATGAGAAGACATACCCTTCACTTATCTCTAAAGCACAGCACTCTCTTAACCTCTTTGTGAATAAATCACTTAAATCTTTCGCGGCTAAAGCAGGCTCCTACGCAAATTCAAACATTGATGCCAAACCCGTAGGCGCAAGTTTACCTCGCGCAATTTTCCACCTTTATAAACAAAAACACCGCGTTCAAATTGAGCGCGGTGTTTTCTTTAAAGCTTAAGGCTTACAACTTATAGCTGCGCTTTAAATCAATGCTCTTCATTAACGATATTGAGATTGTACTTCGGTATTTCAACTATTAAGTCTTCATCACGGATTATTGCTTGGCAACCTAGGCGTGATTCAGGCTCTAAACCCCATGCTTTATCTAGCATGTCGTCTTCAAGCTCGTCGCTTTCATCAAGTGAGTCAAAACCTTCACGAATAACTAAATGACAAGTGGTACACGCACATGACTTTTCACAAGCATGTGGAATACTGATACCGTTTTTAAGTGCAACATTAAGAACTGTTTCACCACTTGGTGCATCAATTGCAGCGCCGTCAGGACATAATTCCGGATGGGGAAGAAAAATAATTTGTGGCATTCTAACCTCTTTTAAACGTTGTCTACTGACTGCCCTTGCAGTGCTTTTTTGATCGATGCATCCATTCTTAACTCAGCAAATTTACTGCTGGCGTTATCAACTTTCTCAATGGCTGCTTTTATTTGATTTGGCTCGGTAGCTGTCTCACGAACTGTAACTAGCTTCGCTATTTCAGCGTTCAAGTTAGTTAATTCATGTTCAGCAAGTAAAGCACTGTCTGTTGCTAATGATGCATAAAGTGCTTCGATAACACGCAATGCTTCAACTTGTTGCTCTTTGAGCATACGCGCTTGCATATCATCTTTGGCATTAGTCATCGACTCTTTAAGCATATTAGCTACTTGGTCATCTGACAAACCAAACGATGGTTTAACCTGGATTTCAGCTTGTACGCCAGTTGATTTTTCCATTGCAGATACGCTAAGTAAGCCATCGGCATCGACTTTAAAGGTCACACGAATATGCGCCGCACCGGCTGCCATTGGTGGAATACCTTTTAAGCTAAATTTAGCCAATGAACGGCAATCATCAACTAGCTCTCGTTCACCTTGCAATACATGCAGAGACATTGCAGTTTGACCATCTTTAAAAGTGGTAAACTCTTGTGCTCGTGCTACAGGTATAGTGGTATTACGCGGAATAATCTTTTCCACTAAGCCGCCCATAGTCTCAAGGCCAAGCGACAGTGGTAATACATCAAGTAACAACATGTCTGAATCAGGTTTGTTGCCCACTAACACATCCGCTTGTAATGCTGCACCAAGTGCAACGACACGGTCCGGATCAATAGAGGTAAGCGGCTCTTTATTAAAAAATTCAGCGACTTGGTTGCGTACGATTGGCATACGGGTTGAACCGCCGACCATAACTACTTGCAGTACTTCGTCATTTGTAATGCCAGCATCTTTAACTGCACGGCGACACGAACGGAGTGTTTTTTTCACCAGCACCATGGCTAGTTCTTCAAACTTTTCGCGAGTGACTTCAACCGTGTATTTTTCATCATCAAACTCAAGACCAACATTCACTTTAGCATATTGGCTTAGTGCTTCTTTACAAGCTTTAGCTTTATTAATAAATAAGCGTAATACTGATGGAGATAGCGTCATCACACCGGTTTCACGTTTAAAATGATCCACTAATAATGAGTCAAAATCATCGCCACCTAGGCTTGAATCACCACCGGTTGCCAGTACTTCAAATACACCTTGGTTTAAACGCAAGATTGAAATATCAAAGGTACCGCCGCCTAAATCATAAACTGCGATAATGCCTTCTTGGCCTGAATCCAAGCCATAAGCAACTGCGGCTGCAGTTGGCTCGTTTAATAAACGCAGTACATTAATACCAGCAAGCTCTGCGGCATCTTTGGTGCTTTGGCGCTGTGCATCATCAAAATAAGCAGGTACTGTGATCACGGCACCTAAAATATCTTGCCCTGCAAAGCTTTCTTCGGCGCGTTGCTTTAATGCTTTTAAAATATCGCTTGATGCGGTGATTGGGCTGATGTTGCCAGCCGCGGTGGTAATCGCTAATGCGCCATCATGCTGACAAAAATCATACGGTAATTGGCCGTAGCTTTGCTCTATTTCAGCTTGAGTTTTACCTAAAAAACGTTTAACTGAAATTAAAGTATTCACAGGATCTTGTGTTGCAGCTTGAGCGGCAAGTTCGCCTACTGTTATACCATCAGCGGCGTAACGTACAACAGACGGTAACATGGCTGCGCCATTAACATCGGTTAATGTACGGGCTTCGCCACTTTGTACTGTCGCAACAAGTGAGTTGGTAGTACCAAGGTCAATACCAATTGCTAACTTATGTTCATGTGGTGCCGCGCTCTGCCCCGGCTCAGCAATCTGCAATAATGCCATAATGATCTTTAACTCTTGTTTGACTTACCAATGGTGCAGTAAGTTAGATAATTAATCGTCGAATAAACTGTCTTCAATACGCTCTAATTCATCTCGTAATTTATACACGAACTTTAATTTTCGAATGCTATCAGCGGCTAACTGCCATTGCTGCTCGTCATTACTTGCCAATTGCTCAGCAAGTTGCGCACTGTATTGAGTGTCTAGTTGTTTTATTTGCTTCTCGAACTGAGCAATCGCTGTGTCTGGATCATCGCTTGTGCTTAGCTCTTCAAGCTCTTCACGTAATTCCATTTGCTGCATTAAAAACAGTGGATCTTGTAGTGTTTGCTGCTCGGCACGAATATCAACACCCAATTCACTCAGCATGTATTCTGCGCGTTTTACCGGATGCTTTAAAATTTGTAAGGCATCATTAATTTCTGCGGTATTTTGTACGGCTAATAACTTATCACGGCTGCTGGCATTGGCATGGCGATCTGGGTGAACGGCACGCTGGAGTTCGAGGTAATTCTTAGTTACTTTTGCCAAATCTACATTGTAATCAACGGGTATCGCAAACAATTCAAAATAGCGCATAATTCCAACCATGCCAACAATCTATTGGCTTAAAATTCAGATAGAACAAAGCCCTACAGGTGCAGGGCTTAAGAGTACAATCACTTTATTGTTTATACTGTGAAACTTTCGCCACAACCACACTCATCAGCTTGATTTGGGTTAATAAATTTAAACCCTTCGTTCAAACCTTCTTTAGTGTAATCAAGCTCGGTGCCATCAATATAAACTAAGCTTTTAGCGTCGACGATTACTTTAACCCCTTTAGATTCAAATACTTCGTCGCCTTCAGATAACTCGTCAACAAACTCAAGAACATATGCAAGACCTGAACAGCCCGTCGTTTTAATGCCTACGCGCAGGCCTAAGCCTTTTCCGCGATTTGCTAAAAATGATTCTACGCGGTTTACTGCCGCTTCTGTCAATGTCACTGCCATGATTTATCTCTTACTTCGCTTGTTTACTTTTGTAATCTGCAATTGCTGCTTGAATTGCATCTTCAGCTAAAATTGAACAGTGAATTTTCACTGGAGGCAATTCAAGCTCAGCACTGATATCAGTGTTTTTGATCATTGCAGCTTCATCTAATGTCTTGCCTTTAACCCACTCTGTTACAAGTGACGATGAAGCAATTGCGCTACCACAACCGTATGTTTTGAATTTAGCATCTTCAATTATGCCTGCAGCTGATACTTTAATTTGCAGCTTCATTACGTCACCACATGCTGGTGCGCCAACCATACCCGTTGCTACTGATGGATCATTTTTGTCTAATACACCTACGTTACGTGGGTTTTCAACATGATCGATTACTTTATCACTATACGCCATAATTCTATCCTCATTACCTGCTAGTGGATGTGCTCGTCAATTAATGATGAGCCCATTCAACTGAATCTAAATCAACACCCTCTTGATGCATTTCCCAAAGAGGAGACATCTCACGTAAGCGACCGATAGAGTTTTTCATTAAATTGACGGTATAATCAATCTCTTCTTCGGTGGTAAAACGACCAATACTAAAACGAATTGAGCTGTGTGCTAATTCATCGTTGCGGCCAAGCGCACGTAATACATAAGAAGGCTCTAAACTTGCTGAAGTACAGGCAGAACCTGATGATACAGCAATATCTTTAACAGCCATCAATAACGACTCACCTTCAACAAAGTTAAAGCTGATGTTAATTATTCCTGGTACTGATTGGTCCGGCGTACCGTTAAAGTACACTTCATCCATATCAGCCATAATGCCATCAATTAAACGCTTACGAAGCGCGCTGATGTGAGCATGATCTTTTTCGAAATCTTGTTTGGCAATTCTAAATGCAGCACCCATACCAACCAACTGGTGAGTCGCTAGCGTACCAGAGCGCATTCCACGCTCATGACCACCACCATGCATTTGTGCTTCTAAACGAGCACGCGGTTTACGGCGAACATACAATGCACCGATACCTTTCGGGCCATATACTTTGTGCGCTGAGAAAGACATAAAATCAACTTTAAGCTGTTGCACGTCGATTAAAACTTTACCGGCACTTTGTGCAGCATCAACGTGGAACATGATTTTACGTTCGCGACACATTTCGCCAATAGTCGCGATATCTTGAATTACACCTAGCTCGTTGTTTACATGCATAATGCTCACTAACACTGTGTCATCGCGCATTGTGTCGGCTAATTTTTGTAAATCAAGTAGGCCGTTTTCTTCAACGTCCATATAGGTTACTTCAAACCCTTGACGCTCTAGCTCACGACAGGTGTCGATCACTGCTTTATGCTCAGTTTTAGCGGTAATAACGTGCTTACCTTTCTTTTTATAAAACTGTGCTGCGCCTTTAATTGCAAGGTTGTTTGATTCTGTCGCACCCGAAGTGAAAACGATTTCACGTGGGTCTGCGTTAATTAAATCTGCGATATCAGTACGAGCTTGATCAATCGCTTCTTCAGCTTGCCAACCAAAACGGTGTGAACGTGATGCAGGGTTACCAAAATTGCCATCCATTGTTAGGCATTGCATCATTTCTTTTGCTACACGCTCGTCAACTGGCGTGGTTGCTGCGTAATCTAAATAAATCGGTAACTTCATTTCTTTCTCCGCTGGACGCCAACTTATAGTTGGCAGCTTACTTGAATATTTTCCAATTGCTTGAGTGCATTATTAACGCTGTTATCTTGGCGAGATGAAACTTCCTTCACATCTGACTTTTCCACCAATTCAGCAAGGGTAATACCGTTTAAAAAGTCTTCTATTCTGGTACTTAGATCAGACCATAAGGTGTGAGTTAAACACCGCATACCGCTTTGACAGCCGCCCGTTGCACCATGGCATCGGGTTGCATCTATTGATTCATCAACGGCGTTGATCACATCACCAACCGAAATTGCATGCGTTTCTCGACCGAGTAAATAACCACCACCAGGTCCACGCACTGAGCTGACTAAACCACTTTTACGTAACCGGGCAAATAACTGCTCTAGATACGACAAAGAAATTTCTTGTCGTTCTGAAATATCAGCAAGGGGAACTGGCCCTACATTTGTATGTAGCGCAACATCCAGCATCGCTGTGACGGCATACCTGCCTTTTGATGTTAACTTCATGGAGCCCCCGCACTAAAGAGTGCAAATTTTAATTACCAGAGTAAAATAGTCAAGTATTAAATAAAGTCTAGGTTCTAGGTTCTAGGTTCTAGGT
>NZ_JACJFH010000118.1:0-11424 GCF_014164495.1 Pseudoalteromonas sp. SG41-5
CTAAGGGATCCCCAAAAATAATTATTAAGTTTCAATTACATCACTCACATCCATATTTTTCCAATCGATTTGCACTACTACCTGTACGAAATAGGCTAGTCCTTCCAAATAATCTCGCCGTCGCAATTTAATGGACTGTTTTTTGAAGTATCGCAGCCCAACAAATGCCCATGACACTACTCGCCTCCTTTTGGTTGAGTTAGCTTGAAAAGAGCCTGTCTTTCCTGCTTTGTCTATCACTGCGCCCAGCATCATTGAGAACCAATGAGCCAGTGTGGCAAGCAGTAACAGTATGTCTAATCGATAGAGTTTGTTTGTCCTGTGCAGATCTGAGCCTAAGCCGAACCTAACACTTTTTTGATCTCGAAATCCTGCTTCTATCTGCATTCTCATACCATATAATTTGAGCACTTTTTCGAGAAAGTGGTGCCTTTTTGGAAGTGAAGAAACGAGTAGCCAAGGCTCCTTATAACCACGTTTTTTATCTCTTTTTAATAACTTATGCCCTTTGCCAACCAGCACTGCATGCGTGTGATATTGTGCACTTTTGGTCAACTCGGTCGCGCCAAGATACTGGCTCCTACGTTGATTGCTCTTGAATAGTGACTGGCATGGAACAAACTCATCGCTGCCCTGCGTTTTCAAGTGTGCCGTACCTCGAACTCGGCTAATATAATGCCAGCCATTGTTTCGCACTGCTTTGAGCCAAGGAACTTTAAAGCCCGCATCCGTCACAATGACAGGGCGGCAATCACTCGGCAAGATCAGTTTGAGCATCTTTAAGAACCGTTTTTGTACTTTTGGGCAATGATATTGAAAGCTGAATGCACTTTCCTGATACAGGGTTAAAGAGCGACCTTCACTAACAATGCTGGCACGCAGAATACAGTATTTGGTTTGTGTATCTGCATGACTCCAATCAACCAAAATGACGGGATGCTTTTCAGTGACCACAAAACGGCTTAAGTGAACATAAACCGTTGTTGATTCACGTAAAAGCTCGTGGTTACTGAGCAGTCGATCAATACGTTTAATATCATGTTTTTCAGTTGTTTTTGAATTCAAATTGCGGCCGATAGACGTCAAGGTACATTGCTGGCAGTGCAATAGAGATTTAACGGCAGCGACTAAAGTATTAAATCTGGCTTTATGAATTGAGTTAGGGGTGACAGCGCGGAGCATATTGTGCAAAATAGTAAAAGCATTCATGGTGTTTAGCTCTGTTGTTTTTAAGCGATTCATAAGATCACAAAACACCATGAATGTTCCCTCGCTTCCCACATTTTTTAATACTATTAGTTCATTGATATATAAAGGCTAATTCTGGGGATACTTTAGGATAAATCTCGTAATTGCTCTTTGAGAAACGTTACGGCTGCATTTAAACTTGTCTTTTCTTGTTCGTATCTATTTAAAAACTCCCTTCTTTCAAACATTAAATCTTTAATTGATTGACGTTCATGTGCATGACATAGCTCACCTATAAATCCAGCAGGAGCAATACTCAGAAATTTTGCATTTGAGTTTTCAAATAAGTCACTCACTTCTTCTAATGTTATTACTTCAGAGGTAGGAACGAAATTACTAAAGTCGAACTCGATAGCGTTTTTATTTAGCCTTCTATATTCACTAGTTTTCTCAGTCCCGCAGAAATGTGATACTGCTATTTCAATTAAAATTTGCTCACCCTTTGAATAACCAATCACGTCAGGAATTCGTTTTGAATTATCAATGGGAGTTTCAATATCAACATTATCAAAAATAAGTGTAAAGTTATAAGGATCAAAGTTACCAATTGGTATTGTTAGCTTTTTATTGTTGTTGAGTACTTCTTTGGCTAACAAGTGAAGCTCTGTTTCGTAGCTCCATTTACAGTGTTTTGCTTTTTGATCATCTGGAGCATGGGCGAAATGGTTTGCTTGTACAGCTCCTTTTTTGGCAATTAACTGTGATCCGCAATCAACGCAAGTACAATTACATTTTAGGCCTCTTTGAACATCATCAATACTCGTGATCCAGTTTTGCTCATTGTATGCCCTCGTCATTTTATAGTTATGGCTCATCAAACATCCTTATTTTAAATTATCACCCAACTGCCAATTTCCCAGCCTCATGCCACATTTCACTTGGCATGGGGTTGGTTAATTCCCACGTTATATTCATCGGCTGGCTGCCGTTGTGGCTTTGGTATTTAACCTCGCCATAGTTTACAAATCCCATGGTTCGGCCGTTTTCGTCTTTGCCTTGTTCGCGCACAAATAACAATATGGTTTTGCCTATTTGTTGGTGTTCAATATAACTAAGGCCGCGGCCGTGTTCTGGGCGGGCGCTATTTTGCGTTTGCCAATGGAACAGAGTAGGGCTGATTGCGTAGTCGTGATACAGCGTGGTGGGCGAGTAGGTTTTTTCGCACTTGTTGAGTGTTACAAATAACAGCTCAAGGTTTTGGTCGTTAAATACAAGAACACCCTCACGAGCAGATGACTTTTGCTCAAACGTGTGAGCGCCAAATGCTGCGAGTATTTGTTGGCGCGTGTAGCGGCTGTGTAATTTGATTGCGTGATTAGGTAAGCACGTTAAATCGCTTTCTTGCTGGTGAATGCGGTTTATTAACAGCGTAATTACTTGCGCAAGTTCCTGCTGTAGCTCTTTGTGTTTAAGTGCCTGTAAGCTTTGCTCAAGCGTTTTAAAGTCTAAACTTGTGCCAGTGGTATCCCAAAAATTGTAATGCGCCATAAGCGCGTACTGTTGATTTTGTGGCGTTGGGGTAAAGCTAAAGTCGTTATTACATAAATCACGTAAAAAGCATAAGTAGCTGAGCGAGTCGCAGCCGAGTAATTGGGTGTTGATAGCGCGATAATACGCGGCGTAAATATCGGCTTGCTCTACGGGTATTTCATCGCCTTTTAACCAGTGCCAGCCGCCGAGCTTTCTGTCTTTTGGTTTGTAAATATCTTCAAGCGTGACTTGCGGGTTTATGCGTAAAAAATTACTCAGCGTGAGCGTATCATTGGTATGTTGCGGGTAAGCAGTTATCAGTTGGTGTAAACGGCGTTTAGTGTTTATGGCTTGCTGAATATTTTTTAATATCGTTTTTTGCGCGCGCTCTTGCAGTTCAATACGACAACCCAGCGGTAAATGCGGGAAGTTGTTTTCAATCTCGGTTTTTATCGGTTGGTTGCTTTTACCAATCAGCGCGCGGAATTTACTGGCAAAGTCGTATTCTGGGCGCGCATTTCCTACAAAATCGAGTACGGTGCAGCACTGTTTTTGGCTGTTGTCGGGCAGGCGCAGGCCACGGCCGAGTTGCTGTAAAAACAGCGTTAAGCTTTCAGTTGGGCGTAAAAATAACAGTGTATCGACTTCTGGAATATCGACCCCTTCGTTAAAAATATCAACCACGCAAAGTATTTGTATTTCACCTTGGCGAAGTGCTTGTTGTTTAGCCGCGCGCTCATTGGTGTTTTTGCTGATCAGCACATCGGCGTTTATGCCTGCTAAGTTAAACTTAGACGCCATAAACTCTGCGTGCTTTTGGCTTACGCAAAATGCCAACGCTGTAATGTTGTGAACATTAGTCACTATATCAGCAAGGCTGGATATAATTTTGTTAGCGCGGTTGTTCTCCCCTGTATAAAGGTTACTTAGCTCGCTTATATCGTAACGGCCACCACGCCATGTTATTTGACTTAGGTCGGTGTCATCATCAAGGCCAAAGTACTGAAATGGGCATAAGTGGCGTTGATTTATTGCCTCTGGCAAGCGAATTTCAGCGGCTATTACGCCGCAAAAATCATCGAGTATATTGGCGCCATCTTGTCGCTCTGGTGTTGCGGTTAAGCCAAGTAATATTGTGGGTGTAAAGTGATTTAATATCGCGCGATAACTGGCTGTGCTTACGTGATGCACTTCGTCTATCACAATGTAGTCGTAGTAATCGTGGGTTAGATTGAGCGATTCAATTTGGCTATTCAGCGTTTGGATTGACGCAAATAATTGGTTATAGCGCTGTGGTTTGTAGTTACCCACCCACAGCTCACCAAAGTCGTTATTTTTAAGTACACCACGATAAGCGCTTTGCGCTTGTTTGAGTATTTCTTCACGGTGGGCTACAAACAAAAAGTGTGCGTTTGGGTTTTTATCGTAAACGGTTTTAAAGTCAAACGCCGATATGATTGTTTTGCCTGTGCCGGTTGCGGCAACCACTAAATTTTTAAAGCGATCATGAACGCTACGCTCAACGCTTAGTTTTTCTAATATAGCGAGTTGATGGGTTTTAGGTGTTATATCAAAATAAAACTGGCTGCTTGCTTGGCCAACACCGCGTTGCTCATTAAGTGAATTTATGAGCTTTTCTTTACATTCAGCTTTGCCAGTAAACAGTTCGAAATCTGGCGACTGCCAGTAGGTTTCAAAGGTACTTTTGGTTTTGGCTATGATGTGCGGGATTTCTTGCGCGGTAATTTTTAAGTTCCACTCAAGGCCGCTGGTAAGCGCCGAATGCGATAAATTAGACGAGCCAATATAACCGGTATGAAACCCCGTATTACGCATGAACAAGTATGACTTTGCGTGTAAGCGTTCTTGCTGATTATTGTAACTAAGCTTTACCTCGGTATTTGATAGGCCTGCTAAAAACTCAACCGCTTTAGCATCTGTTGCACCCATGTACGAAGTAGTAATTACTTTGAGTTTATTACCACTTTTGGTAAATGCTTCAAGCTCATTTTTAAATATGCGCAGCCCCGTCCATTTTATAAATGAGACAAGCCAGTAAATAGTGTCGGACGATTTAATCTCGCGTTTTAGCTCGGTTTCGAGCGATATACCCGCATTCGCACCGCTAAACAATTCGCTTTGTGTAAGCCCTGTTAGCGGAAAAATATCGTGAGAGTAATCTTTAAGATTTGCCGCAATGGGGTTTTGGGTATTAAACAGCGCGGTGAGTATTCTGCCTTGGCTGTCGATAAGGTTTTCGTTGATCAGCTCGTCATCGCGAATATGATCTTTAAGCCAAAGTACAAGGCTGTTTGCGAGGTTAATTTGCTCTTGCAAACGCTCGCTTGAATTAGGGATTGCATCAATGGCATGTTCAACCAGCTTGCCTAAAAAGCGCGAAAGCCACGTTGCAGCCTCTGCCGATTCTAGTTGGCGTTCGCCCACATAAAATTGGTCACGATTTAAATTTTGCTTAATTACTTGTGTAATTAACTGCTCGTAAATACCAATCTGTTGCATTAAATCGCTCCCTGTTTGCGAGCACTCAGTTTACTAAAAAATGCAATGTAAACAAGCATTAACTCATTATTTAATTAAAGGCAGCTGTTAAGATAATTCCCCGTGATCACACCCGAAATTAAATTAATGATGAGTAATAACAGCGCATGGATGCGCGTTAAGCTGTGACTTCGCCATGGACGGCGAATACACAGCATTTGCGTTCATATCATTAATTTAAATTGAGGAAGCTGTGTGATCCTCGGGGCGCCGTGGGGTTCCAAGGGGCGTACGGCGCTATGCGCCCCTTGGTTGCCGTCGCCAACGCGATATAACTAAAAATTTGTAATTAAAAACCAAAGTCGGATACAAACTCCCGCCTACAATTTAAAAGCTGCGCTTTTCGCGTCAGCAAGCTTAACGCCTACGGTCAACCTAAACGATGCTGTTAATAAATCCCCCGTCATTTTGCCCGAAAAGCTCAATTGATGAGTAATTAATTGCATGGATGCGCGTTAAGCTGTGACTTCGCCATGGACGGCGAATAAACAGCATTTACGTTCATATCATTAATTTAAATTGAGGAAGCTGTGTGATCCTCTGGGCGCCGTGGGGTTCCAAGGGGCGTACGGCGTTATGCGCCCCTTGGTTGCCGTCGCCAACGCGACATTAACCATCAAATTTGCAATTAAAAACCAAAGCGCGAGGTTAACTCCCGCCTAAAATTTAAAAGCTGCGCTTTTCGCGTCAGCAAGCTTAACGTCTACGGTCAACCTAAACGATGCTGTTAAGAAAACTCCCCCGTTACTTTGCCTGAAAAGACTCAATTGATGAGTAATTGATTGCATGGCGGAATTTTGTTCCCGACAAATTCCAAGTACCTAGATCCCTTTAGCAAGTGTAATGCAAGCCATGAGATTATAAAGTAACAAGTGTTAATAAAAAGTTGACATTGATGTTGTTTGGTCTAAATTTTAACCAGTCATTAAGTTTGTTGAAAAGGAATTTCTGATGAAGCTTTTATTATTTATTGTTTTATGTTCTCTTTTATGTGCTTGCACTGCAAGCACCGGTGATATCTCCATTTATTCCGTCGGTTCAGATAAAAACCTTACCTCTCCTCTTGTTACTGCCAAAGAATTGTATAGTGCTGACGGTATGATATATAAAACTGATGAAGCTCATGCTTTAAGCGGCGATGATACTTTTAGTATTTATTTAACGGATACCTATCTAAGATACCTACCAGATATTGGCGGAGATAATGAAGTTTTGATTGTCGCTGAATTTGAAGAAGTTGTAACAGGAACATCAAGCGATACTATTACCAAAATATTAGGCCCGTATGATTCAATTGCAGATGCTACGAAAGCTCCATTTTTCCATAAAGCGCTATATGGTCCTAAACGAATGGAGAGTGACTTATTAAGTCTCAAATTAAAAATCTATGAGTACGATTTAGATGAAAATGATAAAGCCGGAAGTATTATTGATTTTATCGCAGCAGCAGGAGAGGCTCTAAGTCTATCAAACCCCGTAACCACAGAAGAAATAAAAGTAGCTAAAGAGATCGCAAAGTCTGTTACAGGTACAAATGATAATGACTTAGTATTCCAGCTAGATTTGGACTTTGTTGCAGGTAATTCGCTATATAGACATAGTGGTAACAATAATGTAAATGTTCTGCCTTTAAAAGCTGGTGAAATAGTGCTTATAAAGAAAGAAGTGTGTGCTATTGGGCGATGTTACGACTATTTCAGTAAAGAAGAAGGGATACGCAACCCTGTTGGTTACGCTACAGATATATTACTTTCTCCAATTACAGCAATGACAATTGGTTTAACTGATACACCCGCTGGGTCATCTTTATCAGATGTGGAGCCACAAACGCTTGAAGTGCGTAGCGAAGGGTTAGTTCATAAGTCAAAGTCAGATGAAAAGTCAGATGGAAGCACGGAGAAAGTTAATTATTTTACTGATAAAACTTGGCTTAGATTATCTATTCTCAAAGGTGGGGACCCAGAGCTATGGGAAAAGCGAAAACTACTTTACCCAATAGAGGCTGAAATAAATGGGTTACTAAAAAGCTCTACTGGTATTAAAAGTGATAACCTTACTGCACCTATCGCTTCTTTAAATAAGGCTCAAAAGCAATTAGCAGCAATGAAGCAAAATGGTATAAAACTCGTTTCAAATAACTCCTCAAACAACACACAGTATATTTTAAAAGGCTCAACTAGTGGGGCTATTTGCTTAGATATTCCTACACGATTTAAATTGACACAAGCATTGCCTTTGTTTGATGGAAGCCCACAACAGAAATTACCATCTTACAATAAATATAGATGTTACAAATTGATGCCATCAGTGAAAGCTCAACCTTTTAAAAAGGGTACTTTGTATTTTCAAATAAACTATACAGATAATGATGTTTTAAAATCACACATAGCAACAGTGGAAGTGGTTGATGAATTTCCGGAATGATATACCTCTTATTTTTGAATACTATCGAGCTTTAACCATCAAATTTGAAAAGTGCTGTATTTTCACAATCACCGCATACTAATGAGTAGAGCTCTTTGCGTTTGCTCACCTTGGTATTAGCACTGGTACATTGCGGGCAAGACATTTTCATTGGTGTATTGGTACTGCACTCGCTACATGTAACAAAATAGCCGTAGCGGCCTGAGCGCGCTTTAAGCGTCTTGCTATTACTGCACTGTTTACATTGTAAATTTACTTCATTGACAACATTTGGTTGCTCTTCTTTAATTGTTGGAACAATAGATCTTGGTGCAAGAGCTGTTGATTCATTTTGATAAATCGGGCTTGGCTCGTTGAGGCTTGTTGCTAACGCATCAGGTTTTAACTGTGTGGCAGGAGTAATATTTTGCTCCAAAAGAAACTGACAGATCCTAGCTAAGCTTTCTTCACTAAACCATGGGCGAGTATTGGTTGAGAAAAAGTGCAGGGCATTTGGTATTGATGTCGGTAGCTTCATTATGTCTAAAAGTTTATCCGCTATAAACTCTGATTTAACGAGTCGCTCTTCAAGCGTTTTTGGCGTGTTATCTCGATTAATTATGGCATTACTCGATATTGCGCAGATGCTATACCATTCACGGCCACCAAAATTTTGCTGTATTTTACCAAACATCTTTGGCAGGAGTTGAGGAGCATTGTCTCTTACTAAACTTTTTAGTAATGCCAATTGTAGCTCAACTTGTTTGATAGGTGACGGCATACCTTGCCATTGCCCACGGTAACTGCGACTCCACTCTTGATGTTGGTTTATTGCAACTTCACCAGTAATACTTTTTGATTCAATAAGAATAAACCCGTAGGTATAAACAATAAGGTGGTCTATCTGTGCGCTTTCGCCGTTGTGTTTAAACTTTACATCATTAAACACAAATACTTGAGGGTGGTCTTTAAATGCGCGGCGTAAGTAAAATGCTACGTCTAGCTCTTGTTTTTGGCCTGCTTTTAATTTTGCTGAGTTGGTTGTGACGAGCGTTTTATCTTTTAAAATCATGCGGAGTCCTTTCAGTCATGTATTTGTATAGAATAACATTGAAGTACCTAATAAAAATACTGCTCTGATTAATTTGATTTTAAATATTCAGCAAATTTAACACTGAAGATCACAGTATGCTTTTTCGCGTCAGCAAGCTTAACGCCTACGGCAAAATTACACACTGCTGTGAAGACAGTTCCTCCGTGATCACACCCGAAATTAAATTAATGATGAGTAATAACAGCGCATGGATGCGCGTTAAGCTGTGACTTCGCCATGGACGGCGAATACACAGCATTTACGTTCATATCATTAATTTAAATTGAGGAAGCAGTGTGATCCTCGGGGCGCCGTGGGGTTCCAAGGGGCGTACGGCGTTATACGCCCCTTGGTTGCCGTCGCCAACGCGACATAACTAAAAGTTTGCAATTAAAACCCAAAGCGCGAGATAAACTCGCCTACAATTTAAAAGCTGCGCTTTTCGCTTCAACAAGCTAAGCGTATTAAGATTATGGAGTAATTGCATATATTGTATGGGTATTGCTGCATATAAAAAAAACAGATACCATCAAAATAGGAACATATTTAATTTAAAGGATATAAATGAAAATAATCTACCTCTCTTTTTTAGCTCTATGCTCGCTTCATGTAAATGCAGCTATTTTAGATTGCGACTTACAGGGTAAAGATCGCACTATTTATCAATTAGTAAAGCCAATAGCACCCTTTGATAGCTGTAAAAAAGCCGTTGATAATGAAGGCAATATCGTGGGCTATAAATTAAAGAAAGAGGGTTCTTATATTGATATTTCATTTGAAGATGAAAACTTCACACATGAAGATCACTTCTTTGTTTCAGGTAATAAATTGACAGTGAAAGAACTCCTTTTATCTATATATATACCTCAAGGTGAACCTGAAAACGAATATATAAAAGCCCAAAGAAAGAACCTTTTAAAATCAACTACTAGTGGTATTAAATATGATAAAGGTGGGGTTTACTTCTTTGATTTAGAAATAAAAAATTCGGCTTACAAAAACTATGTTGCTTATATTGAAGAAGGTAAACCTAACGAGTTTATTGGTATAGGAACCGACGGAAGAAAAGAATTGCTGATAAAAATAATGTTTAACAAAGGAATGGATGATATCTAAAAAATATGAAGGTATTGATGACAAGGACGTAAAAAAGATCTTTTAGTAAAGGCACAGCTAGCCAAATAGAGATTAACGATAAAGTGATTGAGTTAGTTTGGGAAATGTTAGCTTCATCAAAAGAATGTACTAAGGCCATGCACTTTGTTCCAAGACCACAAGGATTAGCGGCATCTCCTATGTATGTCGCTAAATAACTAGCCCAAATAGCGTATAGAGTATCTGCTGATAAAGATGATTCTGTTTACCACGTATGTAAAGTGTTTTCTGCAAGAGGTTATGCTACAAAAATTAAATTAGCAGGCATGGGTTTGTAAAATTTAATTAAAAACCAAAGCGCGAGATACACTCCCGCTACAATTCAAAAACTTCGCTTTTCGCGTCAGCAAGCTTAACGCCTACGGTGCTAAAAGGAGCTAGGATTTGCTCGTAGCTCGTAGCTCGTAGCTCGTCGCTCGAAGCCCGTCGCTCGAAGCACTTTTTATCTTCTCTGTGTAGCGCCGCGCCTCGGTGAGCTCGGTGGTAAAATTGGTTTTAAAACAATCATAGATTAAGGCAAAGGCGCTAGGTTCTAGGGTAGTGACTAGGAGCTAGGATGTAACCGTAGCCCGTTTTTCAACTTACCAGTTTTACGCTATAAACTAGTCAATTAAAATTTACTTATGGGTTTTAATTTAATTACAAGTATTCATAAGTTAAATGCATTTTACTTATGGTCTTGTTGATTAATTATTTAGTCTAAAAGTAAAGTATCGTTGACTTTTTCTTAAGGTATTCTAGAATTGGTTGTATAAGTAAACTATAGTTGACCATAAATGAGCGATTCCTCCGTCAAAAAAACACTCGGAAGAGTTGTTAAGCGTACTGAAATGCCTGAGCTTTCTAAGCCATTTTCACCCATGCAGCTGGCTAAAGCCATTACTGCAAAGCGAACTGGTATGAAGCTGACATTAGTGGATGTATCACAAGCGCTTGCTATTTCTAAGCCTACGCTAATAAAAATAGAAAAAGGTGATGTAACTGTGCAACTGCATAATGTACTAAAAGTTATGGAGTATTTAGGGTTGTCGTTCAGCCTTGTCAGTGATGATATAGCTCATAGCAATGATGAGGTGAGCGATGAACAGTGGTACTAACACCAATCGTTTAGATGTGTTTATCGGTCAATCGCAAAAGGTGGCTGAGATAACGCTGGCAATAGGCTCTGAAAATGAGATTTCATTTACTTATGAGGCTAAATGGATCAACGAGGGTTTTGCAGTTTCACCACATTTGCCACTCAATGGCGATTTTGACTCTCGTGCAGTACGTAATTATTTGCAAAACTTATTGCCTGAGGGGAAAGGCCTTGAGGAGATCATCAGTAGCACGACCATTTCTAAGAATACATACTCAAACTACCTCTAGATACGAGTTTCAGTTGGAATTAAAAGCGATTTAGGCAAGGCATTGATTGCAAGTAATAGTGGTTCTATTGTTAAAATCAATAACGCAGTATAAATCGCTTTTAAACCAACCCGTTGGGCGTTTCACAG
>NZ_JACJFH010000119.1:0-11134 GCF_014164495.1 Pseudoalteromonas sp. SG41-5
AAGTAAATGAGTCCGCGCAGTTTCTTGTCGAGGGGGATGCGGGAGCATGTTTAAGAAAAGCATTCTCAAGCATACAAAATAGCAGTGGCGCAGCACAATTGTTTGAAAATGAATTGCCTGCAGATGTTGGGATGGATAACTCTGGTGGTTACTTTAGCTTTATAGTAACCGCCATGGAGCAAAAAGGTGAAAACTACAACATAGTGTCTCCGAAAAGAATGCCAATACCAGCGGGGGCGATTTATAGAAAGCTTATCAATAATGAATGGATTGACTTTAATACCAGCAACGGCGATAATATCTATTCTACTCAAGGTGCGCAAGGGTATTGCCCTTAACCAAATAGTCAGCTGTGGCAAGAAGGGCTTAAAGAAGGTGACTGGTGTGTACAATTACGCATAACTGATGGTGGTATCAATGATGCTGATGGCGTAGCGAATGGTCAAATTGTTGATCCAGGCGGCGTTAGCGTTATGAGTAGTAATAACAGCGCGCCTGTTACACAATCAGATCAAGTAACTATTGCACTAGGTAATAGTATTGTTATTGATGTGCTCAGTAATGATAGCGATGCAGATAATGATGTATTGATGCTCACCAGTGCAAGTGTTGATTTTGGTGAGGTAGCAATCGTTAATAATCAACTTAGTTATCAACCATTACTTGATTTTATTGGTACTGCAACAATCAACTACAGTGTGTCTGATGGTAAAGGTGGAACAGCCTTTGGTACAGCGACTGTTAGTGTGGTAGTAAACAGTGCCCCAACAACTATTGCTGATACTGCAAGCACCAACGACCGCACGCAAATAGTTATTGATGTACTCTCCAATGACAGCGATGCGGATGGTGATGCACTTAGTTTAATAAGCGCGCAAGCTACGCAAGGAACAGTCACTATAAATAACGATGGCACATTGAATTACCAACCTAAAGTAGGTTTTGAAGGTGTTGATTTAATTGAATACACAGTGACTGACAGTAAAGGTGCTGAAGCTAAAGGAGAAGTAAAAGTGACCGTAAAAGCTTATACAACCACCACGGTTAAAAATAGCTCATCAGGTAGTTTAGGCAGCACCATGGTGTTGTTAATGATTGGTTTAGTCTTTATACGTCGCCAATCAAAACTGACGCCATGGGCTTTACTCGCTACGGCTGCGGTAGTCAGTCAGCCTGTACTAGCAGGTGAGTGGTCTATGGATGGCACTATTGGTTATGCGGCCGTTGCAGGCTCAACCACAACTAATCAATCAGTCGAATTAGCGAATACTGAATACGACGATACCGATATTAGTTGGTCAATAGGCGCAATTTATTCCTTAGCGACTAATTGGCAATTTGGCGTACGCTATATCAACTTAGGCGAAGGTAGTATGACCTTTGTTGGAGATACGCTTGATCCAAGTAACGCGCAATTGAATGTATCACAAACCGTGCCGGTATTGTCACAAGGACCTGCGATACAAACAGCTTATGTATTTCCGCTGTTGGGCCAAGTTAAGAGTAAGGTTTTTGTAGGGGCTTTCCATTATCATTATTCAATCGATAGCCGCTCATCTACGGGGCAAAAAATTACATATAGTGACACCAATACACGCCCTTATTTGGGCGGGCAATTAGCTTATCCAGTGCTTGAAAATACAGATGTTTCAATTAACTATAGCCATTATAAGCTAAGAGAAAACGATGTGAATGAATGGGCGCTAGGATTCCAATATCAATTTTAGGAGTCATTAAAGCGTAAATAAAAACGGCTAGCTTTCTAGCCGTTTTTGTATTTAATACTTAAACAACCCAAGTTTAGCGACAATGCCTTTTCAAGATCATTGAGCTACTTAACTGTCTTATCAAGATGATCCGCTTGTTGGGCAAGCGATTACCTTCTAACATCGGAAATAAATTAGGGTATTTAAGATAGTGATCACCTTTAAGCCATTAGCTTCGGGTCTCACGGTATCGGGCCTCGTTTTGCTTTGGTGCTTTTGCTATAAGCTTAACAATTTGTTTTATGCATACGTATTCAGATCAGTTCGCCGTCAAGCGATTATGGTTGCGTGATCATAATCGCTATTTCGGTTCGGTAGTCACGAGCATATAAGCTGACCCGCACGGTTTTCTTGTCGATGGTATAAAACAACGTTCGGCGTTTATTATCACCGATAATAAGCTCAGACTTACCTAAAGCTTGTTGATAAAAAGCACTCACTTTTGTAATCGACTGAGCAACATAGCCAGTTTGTATCAGTGGGTAGTCATCGGCAATTTGTAATGAGTACTTAAAATCAGCTGGTAGCGGAACGCTGTCTAAATTTGCAGCGCAAGTCAGTGAGGTTAGGCTTATTGCTAACAGCAGTGGTGTTATTATTTTTATCATATTGGTTCCTACACGCTATTTTTGCTAAATTAAATTTTATTTCGAATTAAATCTCTTACAATAAAGCGGGCTGGGTGAATCGCTTGGCTTACTCGTTCACTCAAAGGCTGTGGTTCATTGTTAAGTGCAGCAACTAATTGTTCTGCACACAGGGGCGCACTGCATAAGCCACGAGCCCCAAAGCCTGTGAGTATGTGTAGTCCTTTTTGTGGTTTTTGTAAGGATTGATATTGATAGCGTTTCCCTGCGCGTAAATTGGCAAACGCGTGAATATAATCACTTTGCTGCGGCCATTCTCCGGCCATAGGGAGGTGATCAATAAAACTACAACGTACAGCGGCTTTAGCTGCCGTGATCTCACCTAGACTACTGGCAAAGTCGGTTTGTCCATAAAAGTGAAGCAGTTGCTCGCGATTTGTTTGATTGTCTTGGTCTTTGACTGCGCGGCTTTTTGAGTTCTTCTCGAATGTTGCGCCCATACAGTGATGGTCTAAATAAGCAGGAGTAAAGTAGCCTTTATGACATAGCACGGTTTTTAGTTTACGTGATGCAGGACTTGCTTGTACATGGGATACTTGACCACGCACGCCAACAATTGGCAGAGCCTGAGTTTGTACAAAACGGTCGCTGTGCTCACCAGCACATACAATAACGTCACTAAATGGGCCAAACTGCTGTCCTTGGATTAATAACAGCCAGCCTCGCGGGGTTTTCTCAAGCTGTTCGAAATCACAATTAAAATGGCTTTTAATTGGTTTGAGTTTATGGGCTTGTTGGAACAGAGCGCTCACTAATTGTGGTGGGTTAACCCATCCACCTAACGGGAAATATACGCCAGAGTAGCCTGTACTTACACCGGCAATTTCATCACCTTGCTCAGGCGTTACGCCGTGCATGAGTTCATCTGGCCACAGCTGTTTATGTTCAATATTTTGATGGCGCTCAACTAAGGGTTGTTTGATCGCGTGTTGTAATACGCCGCACCATTGATGATCATAGTGAAAGCCATTCTCAGTGAGTTGCTGATAAAGTCGTTTCGCATATAAAAAACTGTGCGCAAAAAGCTCACTGTGCGGGGAGTTTTTTGCTTGTAAGTGCGGATAAATCGCACCTTGTACATTATGAGATGCGCCCATCGCGAGTTGGGGATCTTGGCAAAAAAGTTGGCTGTTAACCCCACGTTTCGCCAAGCTATATAAAATAGCGCTGCTGGCTATCCCTCCGCCAATGACAGCAACGTTTTTAAGTGAACTTTGCTGATGAGCCAGATAAGGTGGCGCCGATTGTGCTTGGTTAGCATGGGCTAAAGAACCAATCAGCATTTCATTTTTTTTGCCATGACCTTTGATTTTTTGTACCGCAAACCCTGCATCAGCAAGACCTCTACGTACAACACCTGCAACCGTAAAGGTTGCAAACGTGGCATTACTACGAGAAATATCCACCATTGAATTAAATAAGGCTGGCTGCCACATTTCTGGATTTTTACTCGGTGCAAAGCCATCTAGATACCACGCATCGATAATACCTGTTTGCGGGTAGCTTATAGCTGCGAGTGATTCTTGCACATCGGCAAAATATAAATCGAGTATAATTCGACCATTATCAAATTCAAGACGATGGCAACCAGCCAAATTAATCGGGTACTTAGCAAGTAACTGTTTACTCAATGGTGCTAAACTAGGCCATACTTGCAATGCCTTTTGCAGATCGTCTGTTTTAATCGGATACTTTTCAAAAGAAATAAAATGTAAGCGCTGCACATTCTGTTGTGCTGAGTTGTGAACTTCTTGGCTTTGATGTTGCCTACTGGTTAGATGATTTTTAAATTGTTGCCATGTATTTAAAAAATTAAGCCCAGTACCAAAACCAGTTTCAGCGATAACGAAATGTGCACGGTCATGATTTTGTAATCGATGAGGCATATTATTTTGCTGGTAGAACACATAATCAGACTCAGCTTGGCCATCATCGTTCGAAAAGTAGACATCGTTAAAGTTGTCTGCAACGGGTGTACCTAAGTTATTAAAGTGAATTTCAGCGTTTTTAATCATGGCATGCAATTAATGAGTACTTTTTTTCATTATTTTACGTGTTTTCTTTGAAATAGTCTGGCGTTATTTATAAGCTAGAGGTTCAGAGTACAAGTGTACGCTAGAAAGCTGACCACTTCGTTGTAAGTTTCAGCGTAAAATAGAACACAATTTAGTATCAAGCTAAGGTAATTACCCATGAGAAGAGCCGTTATTACGGGCATCGGTGTTGTATCAAGCATCGGTAACAACAAAGAAGAAGTATTAGAATCGTTAAAAACAGGTAAGAGCGGAATCGCTTTTAACCCAGAATTTGCTGAATATAAGTTACGTAGTAACGTATCTGGCAAAATTGATATTGACGTTAAAGAGTTTGTTGATCGTAAAGCAATGCGCTTTATGGGCGATGCCGCTGCGTATTCGTATATCTCAATGGCACAAGCAATTGCAGATTCTGGTTTATCTGATGATCAAGTATCAAATGAGCGCACGGGTATCATTGTGGGTTCCGGTGGTGGTTCATCTAAATGGCAGGTTGAAGCGGCTGACATTTTACGTGAAAAAGGCGTAAAACGTGTAGGTCCTTATATGGTTCCGCGCACCATGGCCAGTACAACATCGGCATGCTTAGCAACACCATTTAAAATTAAAGGTGTTAACTACTCAATCAGTTCAGCATGTGCAACCTCTGCACACTGTATTGGTAACGCAGTTGAGCAAATCCAATTAGGCAAACAAGACGTTGTTTTTGCCGGTGGCGGTGAAGAGCTTCACTGGACATTGGCAATGGAATTTGACGCAATGGGCGCACTTTCTACTAAATATAACGAAACGCCTGAAAAAGCCTCTCGTACTTATGATGCTAACCGCGATGGATTTGTTATCTCTGGTGGTGGCGGTATTGTTGTTGTTGAAGAACTTGAACATGCGCTTGCACGTGGTGCACACATTTATGCTGAAGTTGTTGGCTATGGCGCAACATCTGATGGCTATGACATGGTTGCACCATCAGGTGAAGGTGCTGCACGTTGTATGCGTCAAGCAATGCAAGGCGTTGACAGCATTGATTATCTAAACACTCACGGTACATCTACACCAGTAGGTGATGTAAAAGAGTTAGGAGCAATTCAAGAAGTATTTGGTGGTAATTCACCGATGATCAGCGCGACTAAAGCAATGACAGGCCATGCACTGGGCGCCGCTGGTGTGCATGAAGCTATTTTCTCACTATTGATGTTAGAGCATAGCTTTGTTGCGCCTTCAATCAATATTGATGAGCTAGATGAACAAGCTGCAGGCTTAAACATTATCACTGAGCGTAAAGACGTTGAACTAAATACTGTTATGTCTAACAGTTTTGGTTTTGGTGGTACTAACGCCACGTTAGTGATGAGTAAATATAAAGGCTAATTAAAAAGCCACATTACAATTAAAGCCGAGCAACTTGCTCGGCTTTTTCGTTTTCAAAGTCGGCTATGTTCGTTACAATAGCGGCTCTTAGTGCTTACTGGACTTGTTAATGAAAATTCTTGCAGACCAAAACATGCCACTTGTTGAGCAATATTTTGCTGATTTTGGTGAAGTAACGCGTTTTGATGGTCGTACATTACAAAGCGAACAGCTAATTGATGTTGATGTATTATTAACTCGCTCGGTAACCTCAGTAAATGAAGCACTGTTAATACATGCTAATAAATTACGCTACGTAGGTACGGCGACAATCGGCGTTGATCATATTGATACTGATTTACTCAAACAACGTGATATTGCATTTACGAGCGCACCTGGTTGTAATGCCGTTGCTGTGGCTGAATATGTGATCAGTAGCTTGTTTGCACTGTGCCAAGAAAATGCCTGCACCTTGGAACACAAAACCATTGGGATTGTCGGAGTGGGCAGTATTGGTAGCTGTTTGCGAGATAAATTAGCCGCGCTTAATGTCACTGTATTAGTATGCGATCCACCTAAGCATGAAGCGGGACAATTAGCCGAGCATACAGATATTGATGAGTTGTTGAGTAAAGCGGATATCGTCACTTTCCATGTGCCGTTAGTAACGACCGGTAAACATAGTACCTTGCATTTAATGAACAAAGCGCGTTTAGCAGCGCTTAAACCTGGCACTATTTTGATTAATGCCAGTCGCGGCGATGTGGTCGATAATCATGCTCTACTGGAAATTATGCGCGGTGGTGCCAAGCTCGATGTGGTATTAGATGTATGGGAAAACGAACCTTCTATATTAACTGAATTGCTTGAGTTTGTGCGTTATGCCAGTGTCCATATCGCAGGCCATACCTTAGAGGGTAAAGCACGTGGCACGCAAATGCTCTATGAAAAGTTGTGCGAGCTTAAAGGTTTGCAAACAGGCAAAGCATTAGCTGATTTTTTACCAGTGCCCGCGTTTACCCAAGTTACATTACAAGAAACCTTTAGCGAAGCTGATTTAGGTCAGTTGATCCATCTGGTTTACGATGTGCGTCGTGATGATGGTATTTTGCGATGCAACTTAGCAAGTGAAGGGTTTGATAGCTTACGTAAAAACTACCCCATTCGACGTGAATTTAGCACAGTCAAAGTGCTAGGTGCAGGCGCATATTCGCCTTTGCTGCAAGGGCTTGGTTTCGTAGTCGAATAACTTAAAATTTAAACAGCGGCCACAATGGCGGCTGTTAAACGAGGAATACACATGTCACAAAAATATAATGTTGCCGTACTTGGCGCTACAGGTCTTGTTGGTCGCCAAATTATTGAAACGTTAGAAGATCGTAAGTTTCCTGTTGATCAATTATTTTTATTGGCAAGTAGTCGCAGCGCTGGTGAAGATATTAAGTTTCGTGGTGAAACTATTGAAGTGCAGGACGTTGAAGGGTTTGACTTTAGCCAAGCGCATATTGGTTTATTTTCTGCTGGTGGCAGTGTGTCAGAAAAATACGCACCTATTGCCGCTGATGCAGGATGTGTAGTAATTGATAACACTTCGCACTTTAGAAATGATTTTGAAATACCACTGGTTGTGCCAGAAGTAAATGCAGCAAGCCTTGCTGATTTTAGAAATCGCAATATCATTGCTAATCCTAATTGCTCAACTATTCAAATGATGGTGGCATTAAAACCTATTTATGATGCATACGGCATCGATCGTATTAATGTATCTACTTATCAAGCAGTATCGGGTGCAGGCAAAAAAGCGGTTGATGAACTTGCAAAACAAACTGCTAATTTAATGAATGCACGCCCTGTAGATAGCGAAATATTTCCAAAGCAGATGGCGTTTAATGTTATCCCACAAATTGATGTTTTTGAAGATAACGGTTACACCCGTGAAGAAATGAAGATGGTTAACGAAACCCATAAAATTCTGGGTGATACCACAATTGCTGTTAATCCGACGTGTGTACGAGTTCCGGTATTTTTTGGTCACTCAGAAGCGATTAACATTGAAACACGTATGCCTTACGACTTTGAACATGTAAAACAGTTACTTAATGACGCGCCAGGGCTTGAACTTATAGAAGACGAAGGGGATTACCCAACCCCGGTTACGGATGCAAGTGGTAATGACATTGTGTATGTAGGGCGCTTACGTCAAGATATCTCACATCCGCATGGTTTAAATATGTGGGTTGTAAGTGATAATACCCGTAAAGGGGCCGCAACGAACAGCGTGCAAATAGCTGAAGAGTTGATAGCGAACTATCTTTAATTAAAAGTAAGAAAAGCGGCAGTTTGTCGCTTTTTTATTTTTTAACTGCCAAATAATTGCCGCATAGCTGCTAAAAGCGTATAAACTTAATCTTAACGATAAAAAATTCTTCCAGCTGATAAAGTTTAAGCTATTACGTATCAAAGTGTTGCGATGGATATTAAGCCGCAACTGGTTTATAGTTTGCAACTGGAATAGAGCTTGCAGGAAAGACTTAATTAACTATTTATTTATGTACGTTATTTCTGCAAGAAATAATCAATGTTTAAGCGTCTAATTTAATGGCGCTGCGTTAACATTTAAACATTAAAGGATCAGCATGCGCGGTTTAGCTACACTCCTCTTATTAGCGTCTGCATTGGTGGTAACACCGATATACTCCCAAGACGGTGGCCAACTTAAAGGCCCTAAAGGCGTTGATTATGGCGTTCAAGGGCGTTCTATTGGGCCAATAAAGCCAACCGATACGCTATGGCGAATTGCTGCAAAAGTGCGACCAGATAACTCCGTCAGTATTTATCAGGTTATGCAGGCTTTATATGAAAAAAATCCGCAATCATTTTTAGATCAAAATCTCAATCATATGCGCGATGGTGCGTATTTAAAAATTCCTACCTTAGCCGATATCCGCGCAGTAAGCCCAGAGCTTGCCAAACAGCGCTCAGAGCAAGATGATGAGCTATGGGAAAAAAAGAAAAATGGCACGCTTACGAACAGCGAAATTACTGCTTCACAAACCAAAGTAACTCAAGCACGCAAAGTGGATGTTGATGAAGCTAAGCAAGAATTAAAACAAGAAATCAACAGCATTAAAACCCAACAGGGCAGTCAACTTGTTGAATTACAAAAACAGTTTAAGTCGTCTGTTGATAATGTCGAAGAAATCTTAGTTGAAAACAGCAAATTAAAGCAACAGTTAACTGGCGTGTCTAAAGAACTTGAAATTATTCGTGAGCAACTTGGTAAAGACAGTGAAATTCAACGCCAACTTTCTGAATTGATTGCAAAACAGAACGAAATTATAGAGCAACAACAAGCAAAAAAGCTCGAAGAGACTAGTGAGTTTGACTTTGCTGGGCTGTTAGCCAATCCGCTAGTTCTTATTTTATTAATGACAATTCCAGCGTTATTGATCATCTTTGCAATCGTGATGTTTTTACGTAAACGTAATAAAGAAGATGAAAGCACAGATGATGACGAATTTTTACCACAAAGCCCTAGTTATACAACAGAGGATGATGTTGACTTAGGACCATCACTTGATCCAATTATTCCAGATCCAGTTCAAGAAGACGATGATGTAAGTATTCAGCTTGATGATCTTGAGAACGATATTTTACCAGATGACGACGATATTATTTTTGATGACAATATTGATGATGCGTTTGAGGATGGTGACAGTTTATTAAATCAAGACGAATTAGATGGCTTACTGAGCGACGACATTGTATTTTCTGATGAAAGTGACGAAGCTAAAGAAGATGATGAACTTGATATCTTCATGCAGCAAGATTTTGATCAAGCAGATGATGATAGCTTAGGTGACGACATTGATTTAGATATTAAAGCTGACAACAATGATGGCGATATTTTAAGTGCAGCAGATCTAGATGATTTATTTGCTAATGACAGCGATGAACCGACTGCTGAATTAGATGACTCGCTTGATTCAGATGATGACTTAGCAGCACTCAGTGAAGAGTTAGCAGATGAAGGTGATGATTTTGACATTGATGCATTGATTGATGAACAAAGTAGTAATCAACCGACAGATAAGAATGACGGCGATAATGACGAATTTGATTTAGACGATATTGACAGTTTAATTGATGAAGCTGGTGATAAAGCAACAGCAGAGCCAGAGCTGGCAGAAGAAGATGAATTTGATTTAGACGATATTGATAGTTTAATTGATGAAGCTGGCGATAAAGCAACTGCAGAGCCAGAGCTTGCTGAAGAAGGCGAATTTGATTTAGACGATATTGATAGTTTAATTGATGAAGCTGGCGATAAAGCGACTGTAGAGCCTGAGCTGGCAGAAGAAGACGAATTTGATTTAGACGATATTGATAGTTTAATTGATGAAGCTGGCGATAAAGCAACAGCAGAGCCGGAGCTGGCTGAAGAAGACGAATTTGATTTAGACGATATTGACAGTCTGCTTGATGAAGCTGGCGATAAAGCAACAGCAAAGCCGGAGCTGGCTGAAGAAGACGAATTTGATTTAGACGATATTGACAGTCTGCTTGATGAAGCTGGCGATAAAGCAACAGCAGAGCCGGAGCTGGCTGAAGAAGATGAATTTGATTTAGACGACATCGATAGTTTAATTGATGAGACTGGCGATAAAGCAACAGCAGAGCCGGAGCTGGCTGAAGAAGATGAATTTGATTTAGACGATATTGACAGCCTAATTGATGAGACTGGCGATAAAGCAACAGCAGAGCCGGAGCTGGCTGAAGAAGATGAATTTGATTTAGACGATATTGACAGCCTGCTTGATGAAGCTGGCGATAAAGCGACTGCAGAGCATGATCTGGCTGAAGAAGACGATGAATTTGATTTAGACGATGTTGACAGCCTAATCGATGAAGCTAGCGACCAAGTAGCTGCTGAACCGGAGCTGGCTGAAGAAGATGAATTTGATTTAGATGACATTGATAGTTTAATTGATGAAGCTAGCGATCAAGAAGCGGCAGAGTCTGTAATTGCTGAAGAAGATGATGAATTTGATTTAGGTGATATCGATAGTTTATTAGAGGATGGTGCTGAAGAAAAATCGGAACCAGAAGCCGGATCTGCACTTATTGAAGAAGACGATGAATTTGACTTCGGTGATATTGAAAGTTTAACAGATCAAGCACAAAGCACGCAGCTAGATGAAGCTCTTTCTGATTCGATGGAAGAGTTATCGAATGTAGAAGATGAACTAGACGTCGAAGACGTTGAATCTATTGCATCAAGTTTAGTTGACGAACCAGAAGTAACTATTGAACAAGAGCCAGAGCTTGAAGAAGAACC
>NZ_JACJFH010000011.1:0-76228 GCF_014164495.1 Pseudoalteromonas sp. SG41-5
AATGTTATTAATAGAAACGAGTGGCGAAATGGACGTGACTCGAGCCCGCGAACCACGTCGTGACGGGAGGGAATTATAACCAACTGAACAACCACTCCGGAGAGATATCATTATACTTGTTATTACTTAAGTTGTTGGCGGAGTGGACGGGACTCGAACCCGCGACCCCCGGCGTGACAGGCCGGTATTCTAACCAACTGAACTACCACTCCAGCATACAAATTTTGTAATATAACATTGTTTAAATAGTTGGCGGAGTGGACGGGACTCGAACCCGCGACCCCCGGCGTGACAGGCCGGTATTCTAACCAACTGAACTACCACTCCAGCGCATATTTAAACTGTTATTTTTTCTTATTGGCGGAGTGGACGGGACTCGAACCCGCGACCCCCGGCGTGACAGGCCGGTATTCTAACCAACTGAACTACCACTCCATAATAAGAATATGTTTTACAACCATATGTTGTGTAAGTGTTGGCGGAGTGGACGGGACTCGAACCCGCGACCCCCGGCGTGACAGGCCGGTATTCTAACCAACTGAACTACCACTCCAGCGTGTACTTACAAATTGTCGAAAATTGGCGGAGTGGACGGGACTCGAACCCGCGACCCCCGGCGTGACAGGCCGGTATTCTAACCAACTGAACTACCACTCCACATTTTCGTTGCTGTCTGAGTCTCCCCTGACAGCGGCGTGAATAATACGAACCAACCCCTACTTCGTCAAGGGCTTTTTTGTTTTTTTACAGGTTTTTTAGTCATCTGACATCGAAAGGTTTAAAATTTCACCGGATCTATCACTTTTTGAACCATTTTTGTCGAGTTCTTTTTTTTCATTACTTTGCGGCTCATTTTCAACTGCTGTTTTTTTCTTCAAAAATGGTAAGTTGATTTTCGGCATGATTGATTTTTTCTGCACAAATACACGAATTGCTAACCAACCCAACAGCAAAACCAGTAAATTCCCGCCAACAATTAAACTAATAAATGTAATTGTTGCCATTGATTCGGCTTCCTTAGCAACTCTTTCTATTTCTTGTTGCTGTGCTGGGGTAATAATTGGTGCTGGTAATTCAGGCACCACTTCAATTGGCCGCTCGATTTCAAATTTATAGGTCGGTAAAGTTGCCATAAATTCACGGCCATTCACATTAGTGCCAAAAACAGACAGTTCAACACTGTATCGCCCCCAATCATAATTTTTAATCGTCAGCTGGCGGGTCAAACTGTTTTTAGCATCAAGCGTAAACATTTGCTCTTCATTATTGGGATAATAAATTTTACCTTGGATCAATACCGTCTCTGGTTGCACTATTTGGTTATCGAGGGTAATAGTTAAATGATGTTCTTGCAGGTCATCTTCGGCTAAGGCGATTTCATAACTAAAGGGGGGTTCTTTAACTTCGATAAGATCTTGCACCACGGTGCGCTTTAATAATGGGGTTTCAATATATAGCTCTGGTCGCCATTGTCCGGCTGGGAAAACTAATTTAAATTCACCGGTAAAAATACCATCTTTAGGGCGCTCATCGAAACCACGGCCATCGTCTTTAAATTCAGCAACATTCTGAGTGCCAGCGCCAAAGTTTGCAAAGTCACTGTTATTGGTGCTAATAAAGTCAACATTTAAACTGACCACATCCCGAAACAAGCCCACTTGAATCGGCTCACCATCATTTAGTATTTGCCCTGTAATTTTAACTGTTTCGCCACGAAACAGTAATGGGGGTAATGGTTCGGCTTGTAATTCTACTTCTCCTAACACCACAATCCGGCTTTTCGGCAAAATACTACCAACGACCTGCCAAGGCCCAGGCATTGGCTGCTTAATAGTAATCAGATCATAACTTAGCTCATCAAACCATTGTAGGTTGTCATCTTTTCTCGCCGAGGTTGCATAATATTTACTGCCATCGGGTTTTACCAATACCACTGCTGGTGCACCGGGCTTGCGAAAAAATAATAAGGTGATTTCGTCAACTTTATAATCAATACGAAAACGATTTTCCAGTAAAGGAATTTCATTTTGCCGCCCATCGCGCTGCAGTAAGGTTATTTTATCTTCATTTGTTGCACTGCTGGTGTTTGGTAACATCATAACCAAACACACAACTAACATTATGCTTCTCATGTTTTGCCTTATTCGGCGCGCCATATACATTGACCACCGGCTTCGTTGACTATATTTAATCGCTCTTCGTGAGCGAGTTGCTCATCATTATTGGCTTGTAAGACCACCAGCGGTGGACGGTTTGAATCTAAACGACGCAGTTCTTTTTGTTGTTGCTCACTGCCTTGATTTTTATTTTGATTAAGATTGAGCTTTACCTGCCCCCCCGTCATCGCTAAATAAACGTCAGCTAAGATCTCAGAATCCAGTAGTGCGCCGTGTAAGGTACGCTTAGCGTTATCTACATCATAACGCCGGCATAACGCATCTAAGTTATTCTTCTGTCCTGGATGCAAGTCACGCGCCATTTTGAGGGTGTCGAGAACTTGGCAGTAATCATGGGTTTTTTGATAACCTTGATTGAGCAACGCAAATTCATTATCCATATGACCGACATCGAACGGCGCATTATGAATTACCAGCTCCGCCCCTTTAATATAGTCGAGAAACTCTTGAGCTATTTGATGGAATAACGGTTTATCACGTAAAAACTCATTAGTGATACCATGAACATCAATGGCTTCTTCGTCACTTTTGCGCTGTGGGTTGATATAAACGTGAAAGTTATTGCCGGTTAAACGACGATTCACTAATTCCACACAGCCAATTTCAATAATACGATGCCCTTGTTTAGGGTCGATGCCGGTGGTTTCTGTATCTAAAACTATTTGTCTACGTGCCATATCGAATTTAGCCTGACTCTGGTATCTTTCTATAATCACTTTATTGTACATAAGATCAAGGGAAAACAGTGCAAAAAACCGTAGAGATTTACACCGATGGCTCATGTTTAGGTAATCCGGGCCCCGGCGGTTATGGTATTTTTATGTTTTATAATGACCACGAAAAAAAATTAAGCCAAGGCTATACCCTCACCACCAATAACCGAATGGAAATGCTCGCAGCAATTGTTGCTCTTGAGAGTTTAAACCGCCCGTGTGAGATAAACCTCACCACCGACAGCCAATACGTGAAACAAGGTATTGAATCATGGCTTGCTAACTGGAAGAAGCGAGGCTGGAAAACGGCTGCTAAAAAACCAGTTAAAAATGTCGATTTATGGCAGCGTCTTGATGCAGCCTGCGCCCGTCATAATGTGACTTGGAAGTGGGTAAAAGGTCATAGCGGCAATAAATACAATGAAATTGTTGATGATTTGGCGCGTGATGCCGCTGGCAGTAAAGATTTATTAGTCGATGAAGGTTACAACCCTGAATAATATTAGTAGGTAATTCATCATAAACCATTTAACAACTTAGTTATATGATATAAGATTTGGATATATTAAATAATGGAGTTGTTAAATGGCTATCTCGATCGAGTCTTTTTTTCATCAGCAAAGTGCTACCTTTACTTATTTAGTGTCTTGCCAAACCACTAAATCTGCCATGTTGATCGATGTCCCTGCTGACTTTGATGCTGCTAGCGGTACGTTAAGTTTTCAAACCGCCGACGAGATCATTGCCCATATAAACGATAACCAACTTATTCTTGAGTGGGTTTTAGAAAGCCACGCCCATGCAGATCACATTACTGCCGCCAGTTATATAAAGCAGCAACTTGCGGCATATCATCCTTGCAAGTTAGCAACCGGTAAAAAAATAATACAAGTGCAGGAGCATTTTAGCCGCCTGTATAATATTGATATGCCATGTGATGGTAGCCCATTTGAACAGCTATTTACTGATAACGAGCATTTTGCACTGGGCGCACACAAGGTTACTGTATTGGCGACTCCAGGGCATACTCCAGACAGTGTGTGTTATTTAATTGAAGGCAACTTGTTTGTTGGTGACACATTTTTTATGCCCGATAGCGGTACTGCACGCTGTGATTTCCCAGGTGGCAGTGCCAAAACACTTTATCAGTCACTGCAACGTATTTTAGCCCTGCCCGATGAAACTATTTTATGGATGTGCCACGACTATCAGCCGGGTGGCCGCCCACTTGCCAATAAAACATCGGTACTCGAGCAGCGCACCAGTAATATTCATCTACAAGCCTCTGAGCAAGATTACATAACAACCCGTAGCGCCCGTGATGCAACACTCAGTGCGCCTAAATTATTGCACCCAGCAATACAAATGAATATTCGCGCAGGCCAATTACCAAAAGCACAGCAAAACAGTCAGCGTTATTTAACGCTTCCGCTCACAGTGTTGCTTTGAGGTTTGCCGTAAACCCGCTCCTTTTACTGGAGCAAACTGTGGACGAGCGTGCCATTTAGGCTTTATGGGTGTCAAAGGCGCAACTCGTTTACGAGCGACCAACATATACACACTTCCCATGGGTTTTAGATATTGCTTGGTAAAACGTCGCCATGGCGCAAACCGCGATAAACGGTTGCCTCGTGCTAATGACGAATAAATAAAACGTTCATCACTGACTATTTCAAAACCTAATAGGTTAAGCCAATCTTTTACTCGTGCGGGAGTGAAAAAGCGTCCCGTCCATGGCAACTTTTGACCGCTAAAGGGCAACAATTGCGCCAGTCCACATAAACTAAATGGGTTAAACCCGGTGATCACCATATAGCCACCTGGTATTAAGGTGCGGTGTGCTTCACGTAATATATGATGCGGATCGGTGTGATACTCTAAGCAATGGCTTAATATACAGGCATCAACACTGTGCTCGTAAAAAGGGAGTTCATCTATATCGGCAACAACACCTGTAAATGGTCCTGACTCTGCTACGCAGACTTGGTGTTTAATGGTGCTTTTACTGGTATTAAGTTCGCCACTGAGATTACCGAGTTTTAACATGTGATAGCCAAACATTCGCGGTAACCACTTGGCCATTTTACGTTCTATATCACTACGTAAATAGTCACCATGAGGAAACTCTTGCCACGACAGTGGTTTGGGTCCTTCTTGAAAACTAAGGGCTGGTTTCATACGCTGAGCTCGTTATACTGTTTGATATCGTCACTTTATAGAGCAATGTCACATGGTGCAAGTCAAAGCAATTAAAGCCTTTTCTGATAATTACATTTGGTGCCTTAGCGACCCTACAAGTTCGCAAGCATGGGTAGTTGACCCAGGTCAAGCTGAACCAGTGTTAACTTATTTAAACCAAGCAGGTTTGACCTTAGCGGGTATTTTAGTTACCCATCATCATTATGATCATACTGATGGCGTAGCCGCTTTATGTGAAAAATTTGCGGGTATTGATGTATACGGCCCACACAATAGTCCATTTAAAGGGATCACAAAACCATTAATGGACGCGGATAAGATAACCGTACTTGGGACAGAATTTTCCATCATAACAACACCTGGACATACCTTAGATCATATTTGTTACCTTAACCCTAATTTAGCATTTACTGGCGACACTCTTTTTAGCGGTGGCTGTGGGCGTTTATTTGAAGGAACCGCTGAGCAGATGCAGCACTCTTTTGATAAATTAAAAAAATTACCACCTGAATGTGAAATTTATTGTACCCATGAATACACGCAGGCAAATTTAGCTTTTGCGCTGGCGGTAGAACCTAGCAACCGCGATTTAATTGAGTACGCACAGTGGGTAGATATTCAGCGTCAAAATAATCAAATTACCTTACCAAGTACACTCGCATTAGAGCTAAAAATAAACCCATTTATGCGAACTGATATTACTGGAATACTAAAGCGCTTACCTGAAACATATAATCCGAGTACAAAAAACACCTTACAAAATAATGAACCTTGGCAAAACTTTGCAGGTCTTAGAATCTGGAAAGACCATTTTTAAAAAACAATCTAATAATAATCAAGCAATTAAATTTTTAGATAGTTGATTATTACGATTTTAGATAGTCAAAAAGTGGCAATGTTATCTCATTACAGGTAGTATTCGCCGAGTTTTTTACCTGATGCATTGGTATTTATGAATAAATCCCCCCTTGTTTTAGCCTTAGCACTAGTGCTAAGTGGATGTCAAACATTAACATCAACACAATCTGATGACCTAGTTGCTAATCACCCAGAACAATCGCAACTTGAAGGCGCAAGCCCAAATGATATTAGCGAAGCGTTGATGATCAATGCGCAATATCACCAAGTAAATGATGTAGATGAAGCACCTATTTTTGATGATGTATGGGAGCGTATTCGTTATCAACTATCGATTGAAGTCCCGCAAAATCGGCCTGTCGTCACTGAGCGTAATTACTACGCAAGACACCAAGCTTATTTAGACCGTATTTCAAAACGTGCTGAGCCTTATCTACATTTTATTGTAGAAGAAATTGAAAAACGCGATATGCCAATCGAAATTGCATTGCTGCCGATTGTTGAAAGTGCCTTTGATCCATTTGGCTACTCATACCGCAGTGCATCAGGTATTTGGCAATTTATGCCACAAACTGGTGAGCGTTTTGATTTAAAGCAAAACTGGTGGTACGACGGTCGTCGTGACATTGTACAATCAACCCGTGCGGCGCTTGATTATCTATCTTATTTACATAAAACCTTAGAGGGTGATTGGCTCAACGCCATCGCGGCCTATAACTCAGGTGAAGGGCGTTTATTACGCGCCATAAAAAAGAACCGTAAAAAGCACTTGCCTACTGATTTTTGGTCTCTTGATTTACCCAGTGAAACCACCACCTACGTACCAAAACTATTAGCATTATCAGACTTATTAAAACGCCAAGATGACTTTGGGATAAAGTGGAACCCGATTATCAATGCACAAGTTGTTGAAGCGGTTGATGTAGGTTCACAAATTGATTTAGCACTGGCCGCGGATATGGCTGATATTAGCCTGACTGAATTATATCGTTTAAATCCAGGTTTTAATCGCTGGGCAACGGATCCAAATGGTCCTCACTTTTTATTATTACCAACAGATAAAGTTGAGCAGTTTCAACAATTATTAGCTAAAACAGCGATGAAAGATCGTCTGCGTTGGCAACAATATATTGTCGCAAGCGGTGACAGTTTATCGGTGATTGCGAAAAAGTTTGCCACCAGCACCAGTGCTATCAAATCACTCAATAAACTAAAGTCAAATACCATTCGTATTGGTCAGCAATTATTAGTGCCGTTAAGTGACGGTGCAATCAATAGTAAACACTTACCAAAGCAAATGCGTATGGCGGTGAATAACAATAGTCAAAAGAAGCTCTCGCATACGGTTAAAAATGGCGATACTTTATGGGATATAAGTCGAGAGTACGATGTAACCATTAATGAACTCGCTAGCTGGAATAAACTTAAAAAGAATAGTGTGTTACGTTTAGGACAAAAGTTAACGGTTTATCAGAGCCCTAAGACCCCTCAGGCGGCGTTAGCCAGTACCAATCGAACAATCACCTATAAAGTTCGCCGTGGTGACTCTCTGGCTCGCATCGCAGCTAAGTTTAATTTAACAGTCAACGATATTATCAAATGGAATGACTTATCAGGACAAAAATACTTACAACCAGGACAAAAGTTAAAGCTTAAAGTGGATGTGAAAAGCACCTAAACGAAGTTATACAGATAATAAAAAAGAGCGTTTTCGCTCTTTTTTATTATCTACTGAGGTAACTTAGCTAACCACTCTTGGAGCCATGGCTGAGTTACTGGCCAAGGTTCAAAATCTTCACAGGCATCGATTTCTAAACGATGACCGATAGGTTGTGCTTGTAAGTCACGAAATAACTCATCAAAACTTCGCCCTGCGCCACAAAACGTATCACCATAACTTCGGTCGCCCATGGCGATAATACCGTATGGCTTAGCAGTTAACATAGGAAAAGTGCTATTCAACTCGTTAAAAAAACCAGCAAGGTTGTCAGGAATATCACCTTGTCCGGTGGTCGAGGTGATCACTAAAATATGTGTGGCTTGCTGAATATCTGCAATGGTTGGTTGATCAACTAAATTTACGCTGTGCCCTGCTTGTTCTATTGCGTCAATAACGTCGTCACTTAAACGCTCGGCACCACCATAAACACTGCCTACAAATATGCTAATAGTTGCCATTAATAATCCTTCTCTTGATGTGGCCAGCCAAGCTGTTGACAAATAGTGAGCATTGCTTCACCTAGCGGCGCTTTAATATTGATTTGTTGTTGAGTATAAGGGTGCACAAAATTAAGCTCAGTTGCAAATAACATTAATCGACGTAATGCAAAATGCTCTCTAAAAAATTGGTTATGCTGATTATCACCATGATTAACATCACCAATAATAGGCAGTGATAAATGTTTTAAGTGACGGCGGATTTGATGCTTACGACCAGTTTTAGGAAAGCACTCCACCAGCGAATAGCGCACTGTTGGGTATTTATCAATTGGTATCGGTAACATTGCTTGCTGCAAGCAGTTAAACTGAGTTTGTGCCTCTTGTGGGGCTTTATTTTGATCAGCAAACTTATCCGCAATTTTATCCAGCTGTTCTTTTAGTGGTTTATCTAAAAACACCGACTCCGGAGCAAAACCACGCACTAACGCGAGATAACGTTTCGAGATTTGATTATCAATAAATAACTGATTAATGTCCCGTGCAGCTTCAGAGCTCAATGCAAACAGTAACACACCTGATGTTGGCCTATCTAAACGATGCACAGGGAACACATGCTGGCCAATTTGATCGCGCAGCATCTGCATCGCAAATTGTGTTTCGTGTTTATCTAAAAATGATCGGTGTACTAATAAACCAGAAGGCTTATTAATTGCGATATAGTTTTCATCACGGTACAAAATTTCAAGCTCGCCAAACTCAACGGGGGCTGGACGTTCATTCACTATTACTTCTCTTCCTAATAACTTATCAAGCTGAGCTAATAATTGCATCACAGCTGCACCACCATTTTTTTGCGCTAACATGAGTTCAGCCATTGGCGCGATGGCAAAATTACTCGGTAACGGCTGTTGTTGAGCGACTAACATTTGCATTTTTTCAATAAATACAAATTGTAACCACTGCTCAAACGCCATAGTATCGTGACAAAATGGCACTGTTGAGTTTAACGCTTGCGGATCAATTGGAGTATTTTGCCAAAGTTGATGCTGTTTTAATAAGTCTTCGAGTTGCGTTAAGTAAGTTTGGGTCTGTTGGTACATAACCACCCTTGTTGATTATCATTGCTTGATTATACCCTGTTCCAACATGGCCTGCTATGGCGTATAATTTAACGAATTTTGCAGTAAAAATCAGTGGATCATTATGACCGAGCAGATCGCAACCTTAGGGCAATTACTTGATGGCGCAGGCACAAATTGGCGCGTTTTTGATATTGGCAGACATATTACCAAGCTAGATAAAAAGCAATTTTTAGCCATTGAGCAAGCACAGATCCCCTATCCTTTCCCGCTCGCAGGCCATGCATGGTTAGCTATTCAGTTTTGGGATAGCAAAGCCAGTAGCGAGCCCTACGTGTGGTTTTTAAAGTTTCCAGTTGATGAGCAAAGCAAACTGGTATGCGCCAGTCGCGATCACTTTGCCAATATGGTAATAGAAGCACTTGGCAATGATTTGACCGGCGAGCAAGCTGACGGGAAGCTTGATAATAACCCGTATGTGTTTACACCTAACGCAAATAAACTAGCTGCATTTAATGCACAGTTAAAAGTGTTATTAAAACAACCTGCCTCACAATATTATGAGTACACCCAACTGTATTTTAGTGGCAAACTAGGGTTTGATAATTGGCAAAGTGTGGCAGTACAGGGTATTGCTGATTTTGCATTACGCTTAGATAGCGATAAAAATCTAGCGTCATTACAACAAGCCTGGGAGCAACTGCCAGCTGAAGTATTACAACCGCTCAGCGCAATGCTTGAACATGTTGAAATACCGTCGATATTTAGTCAACAATTGTTAAGCTACGCCCAGCAAGCCATTGCGCAAAAAGATACCTTAGCACTGTGTTGTGCCCTACGTGCAATGTCAAAAGCACAAGCGCAAACACTTACGGCACAATTAGTGGATACTATTTTAGATTCAGAAATTGCCACAGAATCGGATGTTTTACTGACCATAGCAGGACGTTGTTTTAACTTGCTCACTGATCCTGAGCGGTTACATATTTTTATGGACAATTGCGCCCATCATCAGCAAATTGAAGAGCTTTTCCCAAGTATTTTTGCTGACTTAGTTGCAATACCGAGTATTCGACCACACTTATTAGGTTTACTTCGTAAAGAAAATCGCAGCGAAACCCTCGCGCGAGCAATTGGAAGGTTATTCTCGTAAATGGCAAGTTTATGGACATTCATTATCATTGGTAGTGTAATTTATTTGTTTTGGCTTAATCGTAAAGTTGCTGAAGCTGCCAACGCACATGCAAAACGTCAAAGCGACCAGCTACAAGTGCAATTAATGAGTGTCGCCTGCACTAAACGCCGCTTTGGCCTTTTAAAAAGCGGCAAACCTGGTATCAAAAGCGAGTTTATTTTTGAATTTTCCAGTGATGGTGAAAGCGTTTATCAAGGGGTGTTATTTATGGAAAATGAAATGCTGAAAAGCGTTCTATTTCCGCTACATATGCTCCAGTAGTGAGATAGCGAGTTAGTCATTTAGCAAGTTTACGAGTTAGCAAGTTTGAAAGTTAGCGGGTTAGCAAGTTTGCAAGATTGCAAGTTAGCGCGTTAGAAAGTGAACGAGTTAGCAGCGCACACTGATATTTAATCATTTCACGTTAACTATAAAAAACTAAGGCGTAACATATAGTTACGCCCCAATCTGACTTCGTCCATAATAAGGCATCCATACCTACGCCGAAGCTACCATTTTTATCTATCCCCTGAACGGGTATATATCCAAATACACCCTCACATTGCATCTATGCAATATCCTACACATCCTAGTGTTATCCTCTTTGCCTACCTGGCCATCCTGCGTTTCCAAACGCTCCTATTACTTCCTGTAATATAATCCTTTGGGCTATCCTTATCATTAGCTCCGCTAATGTACCGCATCCTCGCAGTGTCCTAACTCATCCTTGCATCCGTGTTAACTTGTCCATTTGCTTCCTGCTAAGCATCTTGCTTAATTGCCACAATCCGTTTCCTTGGCAGCAGCTCATTCATTGAGTCTGTGTCGTCTTGACAAAGTAAAGTTTAAAGCAAAGTGGACTCAGCGGTAGTCATAAATAATAATAATTTTCATGTAACAAATTTGCAAAAACAATTTTTTTACTATAAAACAGTTTGTTACGATGAAATCAATCATGATCACAGCGATATAAAAGGCTTAAGCGCACGATAATGTGAGACATCTCCTACAGTGACATTTCCATTATGGCGCTTTATCTTAAATCAATGCTATTGAGCTGATTTAAATAGCAGTTCACCTTGTACATTGTTAAAAGTCAGTTGTTGTAAGTGCACAAAACCTTCACTGGCAAAAAACGCGGTATGTTTATCTTGGGTTACAAATACAGCCATACCCGATGCAGCTGGATTACCGCTAACTAAATCATTCAAGCCACGCAGTAGATGACGGCCGAGGCCTTCACCATGAAAATGAGGATCAACTGCGATAAAGGCTAAAAAATAGTAATTTCCTTGTGCTGCGAGCGCATTACGGATCGTTTGCTCTTTTTCAATTAATTGATTTGTTTGCAAATAGCCAGCACTAAGCATTAACTTTAAACGCCAGTGCCAATAGCGCTGTGCTTGCAGCTGACTTGATGATTCGAATACACACGCAACCGCTTTTAAACGATCATTTTTATATAAACCAATCAGCGGCTGTTTTTCTTGCCAAAAAGTACTGAGCTCTTCACGGATCAGAGCACGTAATTTTTTTTCATAAACGGCTTTATTCGCCTCACTATAATTGAGCATTGGTTGCAATAGCGGATCATCATGATAAGCTTGATAGATTAAGCTCGCAGCAATACTAATGTCTTCTGCAGCGATATATTGAACTCGAAATGTCTCATTTTCAGTCTCAACTGTCATAGCTAGTCCTTTTTATTATTTTGATTTTTTGTACATCAACAACTATAGGTATATTCCTATCTGCGTTAAAAGGCAAATTCAGCGGGTGTTAAACTCTAACAACCCATCATAAAGTTCTATAACTGTTTTACCGTTACCATCAAGGGGCATGACATGGATACCACTAAACACGATATCAATACATTATTCAAACAACTCGGCTTACCAAGTTCAGAGGCTGAGATTGACACTTTCATTGCTGCTCATTCATTACCCGCCACAACATTATTACAAGACGCCCCTTTTTGGGATCAAGCACAACAACATTTTATTGCTGAATCATTAGCAGAAGATGGTGATTGGAGTGAAGTGATTGACGAACTGGATGTACGTTTACGTCAGCAGTAAAAGTATTTGGCTACGGCCAACCACCTGTTATTATACCCGGCGCAGCACATGTTAGTGCTATGCCTTACTTTAAAGAGTTTAAAAATCGAATGAATGCTGTTGTTTTTGATGCAATTAAAGCCCTTCTTGATGAAGGCAAAATTCCTACTGTAGCTTTAACTAAAAGTAAACTGACACAACCTATTCCATTGCCTGTTATTATTGCTGCTGTTAGCCAATATAAAAATAACCCTGATTCTATCCATAATTTAGCAAAACAACCTCAGCAAAAAAGTGAGACTGTAGACAACTCTAGTCAACTTGATCGCATCGAAGCAAAACTAGACCGCTTACTAGCACTACTTGAAAAATAATAAATTAGAGATCCATCATGTTTGTTGTTGATTTAACGTTTGATTGTTACCAAGATACGACCCTTGAAAATGCCGAACAAGCGATAAACCGCTTAGTTAATGCACTGCGCTTTAATGGGCAAATAATGGGAGAAGAATTCCCAACAGTATTAAAAGATGGCTACTTTGTAACGCGTGTTATGTGTCCCACTGATGATGCAATGCACCCGCTCAACAACAGTCCATTTGTAAAACACAGCATTGATAAATTACATAGCGCTGGATTGCTGGCACCAAAAGTAAAAGTGATCGGCCAAGATATTCACTCTAATGGTGCAGATGAGTGTCATGAGCCGTCCAGCTATATTTTATATACAACCTATGTGCATACATGTAGTCCGCTGTATTGCGGTGATGATTTTTTACCCGTTCCGTTGTTTAAAATACCCGCGATTGCCAATGGTGATTATAAAACTTTAATAAAATGGCAAGAAGACTGGCAAGCATGCGACCAAATTCAAATTAATGGTGCAACGCGTTGTGAATTTCCTGCATTAGATGAAATATCAAACATTGATAGCGATCTTTCTCGTCGCGGTAAAGATATTGCCAAACGTGTTAGCTTTTTAACTAAAAAGCCAGTTTATTATTATTTGTATCGGGTTGGTGGCAAAGACAAAGCATCTGAGCTTGAACGTAAATGCCCAGGCTGTAATAACGAGTGGAAGTTACCTGAATCATGGTTTGGCTTATTTGATTTTAGATGTGAACCATGTGGTTTAGTGTCTAATATATCGTGGGATTTTCAGTAATAAAACAAAAGGGAACTGCAGTTCCCTTTTTTAGCATTGTTATATTTCAAGTGCTGCAATAAACTCTCCAAGATTAGCCGCTAAGGTATGATGCGGTTTCTTTCCGACATACTCCAAACATACTTCACCTGAAGAAATTAATACTGATACTAATAAATCGTCTTGATCCGTTAAGCCTATAAATACCGTTGGCTCTTGCTTAAGCTTACGCTTCATCAATACATGCCCGGTTATATTTTGCTGCAGTAAATCAAAGTCATCTTCATTCCAAGCTTGCAGTAACTCCACGCTATGTTGGTTTATTTTGGCAGTAATTGCTCCTGCGAAAAACGCGCCATAATACTCATTCAGTGCTTGTGGAAATTCAACCTCAAGGGCTGCTGCTAAATCAGTTAAAGAGCCTGTAGGACTGCGACGCGTCGCCTGCCATTGGATCATACCATTTGCATCCGCACTGCCAACCTCACAAGGGCTTGACCAATCACTGTCGTGCTCAATACATGGTAATGAATCTGTCTGCTCTAACTGGCGCTGGGCAAATCGTTGATGAAGTTGTTCTAATTCTGTAGCAATACTCATACTGTGAAACTCATAAGCTTTAGGTATAATGGCGCTATTGTAACTATAAAAGACGTAACATGACAGATTACAGCAATTCACCTGAACTAAAAGGCAGCGTACTTGGCCAGTCAACCGAGTATGTAGATACCTACACACCGAGCTTATTGTTTCCGATCGCACGTAAACTTAACCGCGATGATTTAAACATTGATGAAAGTGCCTTACCCTTTAAAGGTCAAGATCTTTGGACTGGCTATGAGCTGTCGTGGTTAAACGCAAAAGGTAAACCTGTGGTTGCCGTGGCCACCTTTGAATTTCCTTGTCAAAGTAGCCATATCATTGAATCAAAGTCTTTTAAGTTATATTTAAATAGCTTTAATCAAAGCCGTTTTGATTCAATTGATGACGTACAGGCTATTCTAACTGCGGATCTATCGACAGCAGTAGCAAAGCCCGTCAATGTTACTTTGTACAGCCCGAGTGATTATAACTGTTTACCCTGTACGCCGTTGCCTGGTGAGTGCATTGACGACTTAGACATTGAAATTGATAACTACCATTTACATGCTAACTCTTTACAAGCGGTCGCGACAAATACAGTGACTGAAACACTGCACAGTCACTTATTAAAATCTAATTGCTTGATCACCTCACAACCTGACTGGGCGAGTATTATTATTCGCTATACCGGTGAGCAAGTATGTAAAGAGTCTTTATTGCGGTATTTGATTTCTTTTCGTACTCATAATGAGTTTCATGAGCAATGTGTTGAGCGTATTTATTGTGACTTAATCACGCAATTGAAGATTACCAAGCTTGAAGTTTATGCCCGTTACACCCGACGTGGTGGCCTTGATATCAACCCATATCGATCCACAGATCACGATACAATACCATTTAACGTGAAAATAAACCGCCAATAATAGTCATTTTATTGTATAGAACCCCGAGCCCGCTCGGGGTTAATTTTCAACTCGCTAACTTTCTAGCTCACTAACTCTTTTAGTTGGTATTGACATACCGCATACATCAACATAATTAGGCGTTTCTACAAACCATGCTTCACTGCGATTTTGACGCGCTTTAATCAACATTTTAAAACTATTAGAATCTGTTTTTAGCATCTTAAATTGACTCAGGTCCTCTTTGCTTATATCAGCTAAAACTTGCAGATCCGTTATTGGATTAAATTTCTCTCCTGCTGTTTCTATGCGTGAGAGCAGATTAAAATGAGCCATGCCTTCTAGCACCCGGCCAAATACGGTAATATTTCTATCTAAGTAACGAGGTCCATGACCTAATGTGACATAAAACTCAGTGCCACCGCTGTTAATATCATTATCCCTTGCCATCGCAAATATACCGTTACAATGTACTTGCCAAGTTTGGGTTTGCGCTTCATTTTGTGCCACTGCAAAGCCATTTAAAAACCCCGTGATTGCAGCGTAACCATCTTCTCTATCCAGTTCGGTAATTTTAAGTGCCATTTTAGTCGCTAAATAAAACTCAGCAGGTACAGCTTTACTTGCAGTGTTAATTACTTTTTTACCACTGGCATCACCGCCTTGGGCTACAAAACCTTCCACAAAACGGTAAACACTCAAACCTCTATAAAAGCCTTCACGAGCAAGTTTTTTTATATTCTGTGTGTGTTTTGGTGCAAGTAATGGATTAAGTTCAATATACGCCGCGCCCGAAGGTAGAGTAATTTTAATGATATTATCAGTGTCTACCATTCGCCATTCTGATGCGCTTACATTACTCATTACATCACTGACTGTTGGTTGTTCAACCGTGTTTGCCACGCTTGTTTGACTCAAGATTAACGCAACCGCAGCTAAGCATGATTTTTTCAACATATCCCACAACTTTTTTTATTATTAGTGGTGCTACATTATTGGGTTAAGGTTTTTTTATCAAGCCAAAATTGTTGTTGCTGAATCGGCGCACTGCGCGGCAATAAGGGATTGCGAAGCTGAACAATTAGACGATTTTTTAAATTAGCTTGCGCAATAGTGATAGCAGACTTACTTAATACCAGTGCGAGTAACTCAGCAGGATAAGGATGACCTTCGGCTTAGCTAACACTTAATTGCGTGTTAGCTAAGCCACTAAAAGAACAAAATAAATAAGCTAAAATATAGGCTCTCAATGCATCATGACCATTAATCTAAATCGAATTTATAAAGAATATCAACATTTTGATACAGGCCACTGGTGATTTCAATGTATAACTGCGACAGTAACTGATAGCGTACAGCCACTTCACTAAGGGAGTCAAAAATCCCCACACTGTATTTCACTTGAATGCCTGGCGCAACGTAACCCGAAATTTCAACTTTGGTTTCCTCGCCGCTACCCTTAGAGCTCAAACTCACATCAGATAAACCAAACGTTTCACCAACTTTAGAAACCATTCCTTCGCTGCGGCTCACCCCTTGCGATAGCAACAACTGAGTTAACATCGCATCGGTTGAGCTATCACCTTCACCTAATGGTTGACCATTTAACAAGTAAGCGAGTGATTGTGCTTGATCCATTGCAGGCTCTGAAAACACTTTGAATACAGGCTGGTCGATATTGCCTGTTAAAGTGATCCCGGCAATAACATCATTAGCTGTATTGGCTGGATTACGGATCGCTTTAATATTTAAGTACGGCTTATCAATTGGGCCACTAAAACCAATTTGCCCGGTGCGAATTATCAAATCTTGACCAAATGAACGATATGTCCCTTGTCGTAAATTCAATTCACCGGTGGTGATCATTGGCGTTTGTTGATCCATTTTAATCGCTAAATCACCTTCAATTTTTGACTCCAAACCAAAAGATTTTATACGCACATCGTTTTCAACAATTAGCTTTAAGTTTATATCGTAATCAAAAGGCACTGCTTGCGTTTGCTTAGTCTGCTTATCAATAATAATCTCATCATCACTGACTCGCACAGCGCCTTCTGGTAACTCTTCGATTTCTATTCGACCATACGGGACAACCACTTGCCCTGCTAGTTTAAAAGCATTATCAACTAAACTTATTTTTAAGTCTGGGGAGATCTTAAAAATCACTCCTTGCTGCGCACGCACATAAAACTGCTCACCAAGTACCGCTAAGTTAACTGCAGGTTGAGTCCCTTGCCAATCAATATCACCGGTCAGTGCTAAGTCACCGCCTTCAGCATCTTTTAACTGACCCTCTAAGGTCGCTTTGGTTTTATCAAATGCGATACTAATATTTGAATCCACAATCGCGACTGGAAGTTGCTCGCCTTGTAAATTCACGTCGGAAATCTCAAGTTCACCATTTAACAATGGCGCACTGAGCGTGCCAGCTAACGCAATTTGCCCGCTAATACTGCCTTTTAATTGCTCTAGAGTACCCATAAAAGGCTGTAAATCGGTTAATAAAATCTTATCAATCATAAGTTGACCACGAAGCAATTGCTGACCAGTTAAATCTTCAGCATTGAGGTCAGCACTGATATCACCAATCACACTAGAGCTTAGGCGAGCCTGCAATTGTGCATTTTGTTGACCCGCGGTGGCGTTAAGCGAAAACGTTTCTATTGGTAAACGATAGCGCTTATCTTCATTTATAAGCGTAGCCGCCAAATCATGTGAGCTAATTGCTGCTGTTAAAGTTTGTAATTGAGTGTTTTGCCAATTCGCATTTAGTTGGCCGTTCAAGCCCCCTTCGGTAATAATATTCTCAGGTAATAAATGTTTTATTTCGGCTAGATCAAAATTATCCAGTTGCGCTTTAAACTGACCTTGTTGGTTAGTTTGGCTAAGCTGCTCAACGCAAAGTTTGCTATTGTCACTTTTCCAGCAATGTTGCTGCACCGAAAAATCGCCATTGTCGATATTAAATTCAATTGCAACCGCCGGTTGTGTGCTAACACGAATAACATTATCAGTAAGTAATACATCACTGACACGGCCTTGCCATACTTGATTAATAAATTTACCAGCAACTTCAAATTGAGCTTCTCCGTCAGCGGCATCTAAATTAAGTTGCAGTTGATGATCAGCTTTATCACCTGCAGCTGCTATAGTAAAACTGTTGATATGACGACCAGATACGCTCGCATCGGTGAGTTTTAAACTCACATTGGTTTGCCAATCAGCGGCATAATTAAAGTCTGTTTTGAGCGCTAAATGTTCAATCGCAATATCAGCAAAGCTTAAATGACTGATGCCAACATCTAAATTAACTATCGGCTCCAATCGTTGCCCAGTTATCGCAAGCTTACCTTCACCAACGCCGGTAAATTCGAGTTCATTTTGCTGCGCTTTATTTAAATGTAACAGCCCTTTAATATTCCACTGCTTAGTGATATCACCAGATAATGTAAGTTTATTTTCACCACTGGCAAGCTCAAACTTATCAATACTTGCATACAGTGAGTTATTTAAATCAAAGTCTGAGGCAAAGCTAAATGGTATATCGTTCAGCGTACCAGCTAGCTGAGTATTGGTCATTTTCAGCTGCCATTGCTGCTGCTTAGCACTGAAAACACCGTTAAATTGCCCTGAAAGATCACTTGTTAGCGCATCTGTTAGGTACTGGGCTTTCAAATGAGTTAATTGCCCTGAAAACTCACTATGGATACCTTCATCCCAACGCGCAGACGCTGTAATAGTGGCTTTACTCTCGTTCGCTAACAATGACAAGTCATCGACGTGGATCTGGGTTAGGCCACCTTTAAGAGAGGACTTTAACTGTACCTTAGGGTATGCCGCCAACTGACTTTGTGCTATTAGCTGTAACTTATAATCATCAGCATTACCTTTGCCAGTTAACTGCACATCACTAATCTCTAAAGCGTTGTTATCTACTTCAAGCTGCCACTGAGTAATATTTGCATTGACTGAAAAAGGAAAGTTTATCGTTTTTAAATCTGCGTATATTTTTGCACTTAGCGGATATTGCCCTTGGGTGATTACATCTAATTGCAAATCGTGTAAATCACCATCCACAGCCAAACTGAGCTGATGCTCTGGATTGTTAAGAGTTATTTTTGCCGTAACCGGCGTATCATCAACTAAGGAGGCTTTTAATTGGCTACTCAAATGCCATTGCAAATAGTCAGCACTGAATGAAGGTAATATCAGTTGATTTTTTGCAATTGAGAAAGCACCTTTAATATCTGTAATTTCATGACTTTGCTCACCCTGTACAATCGTTACTTTCGATACCAATAATTGCTCAAGTGTTGCTGCAAGCGGCGAGCTAAAATGGATGTCAGGTAACGCCGCAAGTGCAGTTAGTGGTTCGCTAGGAGGTGATTGAGTCTCTTTGAGCAGCACATCAACTTGAGCAATTGAGAGTGATTTTAACGTCACAAGGGATTGCTCTGCCGAGGCTGACAGCGCAAATTTTGTCACTGTGACATCAGCGCTGGGATGAGCAAGCTTAAACGATGCAATTGCGATACGTTTAATCGAAATTGCTATCGGTAAACTGATTTCATCAGTACTACTGGCAACTGGCAGCTCTGGAACAGTCGCTTCATCATCAGCTAAATTTTGTGAAGTATCGGGCAATACCAGTGCCATGCTCTGCGCACTTATATTTTCGATGCAAATACCTTCACATCCCCACCAATATAGATCGATTTTTAGGTTTTTAGCATTAAAATCTAAGCCACCTTGTTGAAACCGCACATCAAATGAATCGTTATATAAAAAACGGCCATTGTTAATATCTATGTGTAAGCCATCGACTAGTTTGTTTGCGGTATAGGCAATCAACTGATTACCCGGTGCTGTAAATAATAAACAAAATACCAGCACGAATACCGAGGCAAGAAACACTGTGAGTGCGGTGATGATTTTTTTCATTCTTGACATTAAATTTCAGGCCCTATGGTAATACTTAATCGTGTACTGTTACTTTCTTTAGTGAGTCCCCACGCGTGATCAATTCTCACAGGGCCTACTGGTGTTAAATAACGAATACCAAACCCAGCCCCCACTTCTACACGGTCAGTAAAGTCATTGGTCGCTGTACCGCTGTCTACAAATAAGGCTGCTCGCCAACTTTCTGCAAACTGGTAATTATATTCAACAGTACCTGTAATTAGATATTTACCACCAATCAAACGACCGGCTTCATCTTCAGGTGATATTGATTGATATGCAAAACCACGTACGCTTTGATCACCACCAGCATAAAAACGCAGTGAAAATGGTACGTTATCAATATCATCAACCAACATTGCACCAATATTTGCTTTTAAAAAAATCAGATGTCGGTCAAGGTATGTTTGCAACCAAGCATTTTGTATCTGCATTCTGACGATATTAGTAGTTGAAAACATGTCCTTTAAGCCAAACTCTGCCGACACCAGCCATTGATATCCTGATGATGGTGTTGTGCCTCCCTCGGTAACTTTTTTAGCGTAACTGAGCCCGGGCATTAACATTTTTGAGCTTTGCTCTGTATCGCCAATTCGGTATGTTTCACGATCGCGGCGTAAAAAAGCGGTACGAACCCAGTTATCATTGGTCAACCATTGCCGTTGTAGTTGCCCTGTGAGAATTTTACTGTATACGTCGTTAGTTAACTCATCTTCTAACTTGTAACCAACAGAAAAACGCCATAAGTCATCATTTGGATCATCAACAGGGACAGTGTAACCAAGTGAAATATCTTGCTGACGCTGTGACACATTTAAGTTACTTTCAAGGTAGTGGCCATTTTCAGTGATCCAAGGCTTAGACCATTTAAAACGCACTTTGGGCCCCAGATCTGTACTGTAGCCGCCGCCTATTTCATAACTATTGGCAGGTTTGTGTAGCACGTCAACCCTAATAGGCACTTGCTTATTTGCACGATTAGAAATATCAGCGTAAACACGTACGCTGGCAAAATAAGGAGTGGTTGAAAGCGCTAAGTTATACTCAGATACCAAGGTTGCTTTATAAGCTTCACCTTGCTGAAATTTTGCAATAGAACGGATGTATTTTTCAGCTCGAGTTTCTTCACCTAAAACTAACTCACCAAATTGATAACGAACACCGGTGTCGATCGTTAGGATCACTTCAGCACTGTTATTCTTTAATGAAATTGCGAGTTGGTGTGCTAGCCATTTAACATCAAAATATCCTAACTCAAGCAATTGCCCTTCAATTTTTTTACGCGCCGCATCATAGTTACTGTGATTTAAAATATCCCCTTGATTTAAATTAATAGTGTTGATGCTATGCTTGAGTAGAGGGTCATCTTTACCATCACCTTGGACAGTAATACGTACGTCTGCAATTCGTGTTACAGGTCCGCGCTCAATAGTGGCCACTAAGGTTTGTGTTTCATTATTATAATTTAACTTAATGGTCGGTTTATAATAACCAAGTGCTTTTAAACTACTCGCCACTTGTTTTTTTGCATGACTTAACAAAGTACTGGTTGCATTGTCACCTTCTAATTGTTTTAAGTACAGCGCAACGTTTTTTTCAAGATCGCCCTTAATACCATTAATTTCATAACTAGTTACCACTTGCGCAGCTGCAAATACATGAAACGAAAAAAATAAAAATAAACCAACCGCAAAGCGAGTTAATATCCAACTAGGCAAGTAATTTCCTTACTTAAAAACAATTTACCGATAATTATTGAAATAGTACCATATTGAAGTCACTTCACGCAGTAACTCAAATGTGAAAATTAGTACGCTTATGTGCTTTATTTTGGTTACAATAGTCGATACTAATTTGAAATAATTTTATTGAGTTTTTAAATGCACTTTCCTGATGATGACAATGGCCAACTTTTAGCTGAAATCGCCGCTGCGGGTATAGATTTGGCCCAAATGCACAAAATTGATTTCTATATTTTATTTGAGCAAAAAGTAGATGCCGAAAAGTTTGCCACCGCGATAGCCAAAGATGAACTCTCCCCTGCCACCGAATTAGTGCAATGCACAGACACCGGTATTTGGGAAGTGGTAACTCAGGTAGAGATGGTGCCAGATCACACTTTACTTGGCCAAACAGAGCAATATTTAGAAAGTATTGCAAATGGCTATAACGGTTATGGTGATGGCTGGGGATTAATGGATGGCGACGACGCCTAAGTCTAAAATCAGTTAAGCTTATTAATAGCTTAGCTGATTTGCCTTTCTGAAGTTACCTTGATAATCAAATAGTTTATCGGCAACCTTCCAGCCATATTTTTTACTCTTTCTAGCAATAACAAAATCCGGTGCAACAAGCTGCATCTGTCCAGCAATAACTTGTCCAGCTGACTTATATTCTGTGGGTGTTTGACCATTAGCAGTACGCTGAGCAAATTGTTTATTAAACGCATAACGGGCGCCGGACTTTGAGAAATCATAAATTTCATCGCAACTAGCACCATCTTCATCATAATAAGTAACTTTAATAATATGTTCGTTATTTGCAAGGCTAACAACACTTAAACCACTGCAACGTAATACCAATGCATCTTTTAAATTTAATGCAGCACGTAGTTTATCATCAGGATCAGCCATTACCTCATGGCAAGACTGGCACTGACGTGCGGCAATATCATTTTGCGCACCACACGCTTCACATTCTTTAAAGCGAAAACGGTAATCACATTGCTCTTTTGAGCCATCATCATCTTCGAGTAAACCTTGGCAGCGACGGCCAAAATGCTCAATCACTTTACCTTGTGTATCGGTTTTTCCCCAAAATATATTGGCAAAACCACAACCCGGGCAAAGTACTTGTACAGGCTCGTTATCACTATCGCCTTTTTTACTTCCTACTTCGGGGTAAAATAAGTCAAAGCCATTACCTGCATAATCAATTACCAAACACTCGGTTTTCCCTTCGCTTAAACGCAGGCCTCGACCAACAATTTGTTGGTATAAACTAACCGACTCTGTCGGGCGTAAAATAGCAATAAAATCAACATGAGGCGCATCAAACCCGGTGGTGAGCACCGATACATTGACTAAATACTTTAGTCGGCGCTGCTTAAATTCCAAAATAATACGGTCACGTTCAGCGTTAGGAGTATCCCCGGTGATCAAAGCCGTTTGTTGTTCAGGCAAATAACCATAGACTTCTTTTGCATGCAATACGGTCGCAGCAAAAATCATGATCCCTTGGCGTTGCTCGCTGTACTGAATAACTTGCTGCATAATAGCTTTGGTTGCTCTGCTATGCTTTTCTAGCAACTGGTTCATATCATCGGCTGTATAGCGTCCGAAGGAATCACTTTGTAAAGAAGAAAAATCATAATGACTGATCGCCGCATCCACTTCCTTTGGCGCAGTCAAATAATGATGCTTGATCATATAACGCAGGGGTAGTTCAAAAATACATTCTCGAAATGGACTCGCTTTATCGCCTCGAACAAAACCATGATAATGGCGATAATAAACCCAGCCCATTCCCATACGATAAGGCGTAGCGGTAAGTCCAAGTACTTTTAACTGCGGATTATATGCTTTTAGCGCAACGATCACTTTTTGGTACTGGCTATCTTGCTCACCACTGACACGGTGACATTCATCTATGATCACTAACGAATAATGTTCGTTAAGTTGCTCAAGATTGCGTGACAGCGATTGGATACTGGCAAACGTTACTTGATGTAGCAATGACTTTTGTTTTAAACCCGCAGAAAAAATACTCGCCTGAAGGCCAAAGCTTTTATATTTTTCAGCATTTTGCTCAACAAGCTCTTTGACATGGGCAAGTACTAAAATTTTCTTTCTGGCAATTCGCGCTAACTCAGCGATCACCAAGCTTTTACCTGCACCCGTAGGTAATACAATTAAAGCAGGATCTGAGGTTTTACGAAAATGAGCGACAGTGCGATCAACCGCTTCTTGTTGATAGGGTCGTAGTACATACGTCATAGTGGCAACTTCGAAGGGGTCAACAAATAATGGGGGAATAACTATTTTATAAATAAAGAGGGGGTATATACCCCCTACAGTATTAAGCTAAGTGGTCGGTAAGTTCAACACCTTGGAATGCTTTAGGGCGTTTACCACGGCCAGTCCATTCAACAATTTCACCCTCAAACTCAATACGGTATTTAGGCATTACTTTTGTGCGTTTATCGTTGGCACCGTCTTGAAGATCATCAAGAGTAAGACCTTTTGCTTTTAACAGATCAAGTACTTCTTGTTTCGCTTGCTGCTGCTGCGTATATTTTGCAATCGCATCGCCAAGTAATGCCTGTGCTTTTTCTAAGTCTGATAGACTCGCTGATTTAATAAAAGCTTTAACTTCTTTCATTTTTTACTCACTAAGTTGTAAAGTTATAAATTAGATATGATTCAACTAAATTATAAGCCTATTCTTTAAAATAGGCCAAGCTGATTAAGCAGTTTTTAAGGATTTTATTTAAACTAAGATTAATCAATAAGATTAGTATAGTCATTTATTAAAGTTAAGTGGTTTATTATTCACTTTATCAGCGCTGAAAAATATACTTAACATGCTTAATTAACATAAATAGTATGTAATCGCTTTATTTTAAAACGAACGTTCATCTCAATATTTTCGCAATTACATAAATTCATTTGATCACTTTATAATACAACTACATCGACGTTATTAGCGTTTTAAACCGCCCCGCTAAACCAATATCATTAATGTTTTTTTCAAGACCAATAGAATAGGATTGCTTTTGGTCAGCCCAAGATAAACTCGTGTACACATTATCGCTATTGTCTTTAAGTACATAAAGGACCCCAGGGTTGCTATTTACATAATAATTCACCGCGTCCGCATCAATATATACGCCACTGCTTTGACTAAAACTAAACATTTTTATAATCACAGTACCAAACGTATCATTCTTGACAATCTGAGTTAACTGATCCCAACCGCTACCGGCAATAAAATTTCCGCCAACGGTTTTACTCATAACAGTAAATTCTTGTTGCAACAATATATTATCTAAAGCAACTGTGTCTCCTGCAAATTGCTGCGACAAATTAGTTTGGTCTGCGGTTGATTGCGCCGCCATGATTTCAGGTTTTAAGGTGCGCAGAAATAGTTCATGGCCATTTTTGTGCTCTGCAATCACTTTTTCAATATCTTTGATCTGAGATGTGTCCACTAACGCAAAACCATTGGTTTTAGTCTCTAAAGCAAGCCGTAAATAGCCTGTATCTTGGGCAGTATTAATTTTATCATGTTCGTGCAGTTCAATTGGCGTTTCTGTAAAAGAAAACACCTGAGCGCCCTGCGGTTGCGCTGCATGTTCTGCAAGAAAAGGATTAGAATTTAAATCGGGCTCATTAGCAAAAGCTACAACCGAGAATACAGCTATCATCGTTGCACTGAATATCACGTTACATTTTTTCATAATAGGCTCTTTATCCATAAAGAAGGCAATTAAGGGTGTTTAACTAACAATCAGTATAGTCGATTAAACACATACCTTGTACCTATATAATAAAATTATTCTTTTAATTTATATCTCGATGACGGTTATAAATAGCAGCCCTTATAGCGTGTACCTCCCCTTTTAAATTAAGCAACAACCACCTTACTTATATTTAAACAGATACAAAAAAGCCCTGTACGTGCAGGGCTTCAACCATCTGAATAATATTAGTTTAAATGCTAGGTACTAATTTAATTGCGCCTTGCTCTACTTTCATATCTAAAGGTAATTTACTTAATAGCGCAACCTTAGGATCATTCATATTTAATCTATAGACTGGGTTTACAGCTAAAAATCCGTTAATAACTTTCATTGCTTCATCATCAAGCACCGCTAGGTTTCCCTTAAAACCGCCCGCGTCGATAGTTGAATCAAGCAATTTTACATTCCGTAGAAATACCGCTTTTTTCTCACTATCATAAAATGGCGCACCTTCTATTTGCAGCTTCAGACGCACTGGGTATTTAAGTGCGAAAGTATTTATAACAGCACTCGAATCTGCACCTAATACGATTACATCACGATTATCAGGGCCGACATTCACGCTTAAATCATTCACATTAAACTGTACAGGTAACCCCATCAAGCTGACTTCTTCACTAAGTTTTGGTAATTGCTGGTTAAGTGCTGTTTCAATTTCGCTGCTAGTAAATGAATAAACAGATACGCCGTTCGTGGTGTTACAAGCAGAGAGTAATAAACAGCTAATTAATAAAATATACTTCATTGTTTTTCCTTTACTATAATATTATCGTCAAAAACCAAATAAAAACAAAAGCCGCACAACGGCGGCTTTATTTAATCTGCGGCGCCCTAGATTATTTAAATGCTAAATACCGCTTTTAAACGTCCTAGTGTGTCAGCATCAACTGAACCTTGAGCCAGAGCCAATAACTGTTTTAAGTAATAATGTAGATCAGCTTGTTCACCGCGATGCTTATCGTCAAGCATTGCAACCTGCTCAGCCATACGAGGTGCTCCCTCAGGACTGGCAACATTAGCTAGAATTTCCATTCTTAACATCAGTTGCGTAATGGTTAAATGCGTATCAGCACACCCTTGCCATTGTGCAGGTATTGCTTGCTGGTTTTCAAGCGCACTAAATAAAGCGCTAAAATCAGCCTGTGCTGCTTGTTCTGTCAGCACGGCTAATTTACCATCAATGTTAGCTAATAGCTTTTGCATGCGGTTATTTAATTCTTTGCTCCCTTCAAGCACAATTAGCTTAGTGCGTAAATCTAGTAATTGCGCTTTTTGATTAACCGCTGGTAATGCGTCTTCAAGTTCACTCAACTGTGCTGCGATAACTGCGTTGTCGGCGGCTTGTTGCTGCTTATGCTGAGCAAACTCTTCACTGCGTTTGGCAAATGTCACATCGTTGCATTGACGGAATTTTTGCCATAATGCATTTTCAGCTTTTACACCCGCAAAGCCTATTCCCTGCCACTGCTGTTGCAGCTCTTTGAGCTGCTGACAAGCATCAGCTAAGTCTTCACTTACTGATAATTGCTGTGCTTGTTCAACGAGTGCATTTTTTGCTGCCGCGTTGCTTTTATGAAACGCATTCAACGCATTGAATACTTGCTGTTGCTGCGCTTTATATTGTGTTTGCAAAGCACGGTATACTTTTGGCTCTACATTACCAGCATTACGCCATACTTTATTGATACGATTGTATTGGCTTTCAAACTCTTTCCAATCAAACTCATCGCTCGTCGTATCAGTATCAGCCAATGATTTCATCTGAGTGATAATCGCTTCGCGTTCAAGTTTCGTCGTTTCGCGCTGTTGTTCAAGTTGCGCAAAATGTTCACGACATGGTGCAAATAATAGCTCTATCTTGTCATCAAACTCTTTACCTTGCGCCTGCTCTTGCTCGGTATCTAAACGTCCAAGCTCATTCCAACGACGGCGTAATGTTTTCACTTCGTTTGCGCGCGCCTTGGCATCTGTGCAAGGTTGATTGAGCAAACTGGTAATTTCAGTTAGTAGCTCTTCACGCTTAGGGGCAGACGCATACTTTTGCCAATCACGAGCATTTTCTAACTGCTGCTCAAGATCTGCTTTGACTTTTTCAAGACTTTGCTGACTAACTGGAGTTAACGTTTCATACAGCTCAATAAAGCCTTTAAACACACCAAATGCAACATTAAAACGGCCTTGTTCAATAAGGCGCTGAACATCGCGTCCTTTGCGAGTAGCTTGTTGCTGATTTTTTGTTAATGTATCACTAATAGGTGCAACAGCTTTATTCCAGCGTTGTTGTTGCTCATTTAATTGTGCTTTAAAAGGCCCTTGTAACGGCTTAGGTAACTGAGCTAAAGATGCATTCGCCGCTTTATACGTCTGCTTAAATTGGCGATTAGCCTCATCATAATTTGCTTGGTCAATATCGTCAGTGTTGATACTGCTCAATTCTTTTAATGAAGTTTTAAAAACCCTGATCGCTTCACTAAGCTCTGGTAATTTAGCTACTTGCTTAAACAAACTTGTTAATCTGCCAGTCACTTGGTTTTTTTGCCCGCCGTCTTGCAGTTCGCTTTGTGTCAGTGTTTCCTGTGCTTGTGCAACTTTAGCTTCCAACCAATCTTGTTGTATTTGCTCTGGTGTTTCTAAGCCAACTTGTAGCGCATTTTCAATTTCATCACTTAACGCTTCTAAATTTGCCAACGCCAATAATTGTCGTTGCTGCTGAGCTAACCGTTGTTGTTGCTGCTCATGAACAGCTTGTAATTGACTAACTAACTCATTTAATTTTTCGGTTAGTACGATGTATTTATTTGCAACCGTCTCGCGTTGTTCTGGATTTAACCAGGTTAGATCAAGTGCCTGCCATTGCTGGGTTAACTCACCATATTGTTGAGTAACAAGCGCATAGTCTTGTTTTTCACGTAATGCATTAAGTTTTGCCAAAATAACACGAGTATCATTTTGTACTTTTAATGGCATTTCAATTGCTAAACGCTCATTTTCTATATGCGTCTCAAGGGTTAATTTTGCCTCATCATGTGCATGCTTAACTAAGCTTTTCACTAATTGATGGGTGATCACTTGCTCAACAAGGTGCACTTGTAGTTCGCTTGAACCTTCTTTGAACGCCTTTTCAACTAACTTAGGATTAGCCAAACGTTTTAATAGCTTCGCTCTTACTTGCAGTTCTTTTTCTGCAAATGCAAGTTTTTCAAGCGTTTTTACCGGAGCAAAACGCTCTATGTATTCGTTTTTAATGTGGCTAGATAAGTTACTTTCATCACTCAGTACGGCATTTGATATATGCTGTTCTGCTAATTCTTTTAAACTTTGATCTTGTTTATACGCCTGCCACCACAGCACTAAATCATTGACTTTATTAAGCGCTTTTTTACGGATCTCTGCTGAACTATCTTCCAGAGCTAATGCATTTAAAATCGTCGCATCACGCTCTACATCTAGCTTTTCAATTGCCTCTAAACGTACTTGTTGCTTCGGGTGCTTCCACTTCGGGGTAAAAAGGTGTTTAAAGATCATGTTCACTAAACCTTGCTATTTCGTTGTCTGCGGTAAATTCTTTTTGCAATTGTGCTTTGGTTTTTTGCACCATTTCACCATTAGAACCGATGGTGAATTGCTCATTTGTTTGCGCTACTTTTGCTTGGTAAAGCATGACTAATTGCACTGTCTGCTGCTTTTGCTCGTCACTGAGTACCGTGCCATCAGGCCACTTACCTGTTGCGGCACCATACTGGAGGCGTTCGAATAATTCTGGGGTAATTGTTTTTACGAGATTATCGATGTTCATGTCATTTTTTCTTTTTTAAAGTCACTAAAATAACGCGGTTTATTAAATACCAAATACAACCGATTGCAATGGCTGCGGAGCATGCGTACCACGATGGAGTTTCAGGTTCTGGATGTAAAAAGTATAAACTAAAGAATCCACCTAAAAATATCAGTAAAGCAAAAAAAGAATGATTCATAAACATTTGTTGTTTTTGAATGCGTTTTTCGCGCGCTAGCTGTTGACGTTGTTCATCATCAAGCTGCGCTACATTATTCTCACAGTGAGGGCACTGTTGGTGTTTATCGGATATTGACTTATTACAACTAGGACAACGAACAATTGCCATATCTTTCTCCATACTTCGCATAAAAATCTACGCATAAAAAAGGCGCCTTGCGGCGCCCTTTATTGTACGTGTTTTATTTGTCGTTGTCTTTTTTCAATTGCAGCCAATAGCTGAGATCCGAAAAACAACGAGTATCTAATTTTTACAATAACCAAAACATCTCTGATTACACCACTCAATCCTATAACTGAGAGTCTTTTGATTGTTTTGCGAGACGCTTTTCCCAAAAAGTAGCGTTTTTGATCCCTAACTTAACAGGGTCAAATGTGATATCCCCGCCTTTTTTCTTCTGATCTTCGTAATCGCGCAAACATAATAGCGCAGGTCTAGCCACAAAGAATATTGATAAAATGCCCAATATATTTATCCAAGCCATTAAACCTACACCAATGTCACCAATACTCCAGATATAACCAGAGCTGTTTACCATGCCATATGACACCATAAACATAATCACAAATTTCACCATCACAAGCGGAATAGTACCTTTAAAATAACGATTTAAATATGCGATATTGGTTTCAGCAATATAATAATAAGCAAGTATTGTAGTAAAAGCGAAGAAGAACAATGCAATTCCAACAAATGCTTCACCAAAACCACCAAACACGCTGAATAAAGCCATTTGCGTGAAAGCAGCTGAACCAACTTCAGTTGCAGCATCAACGTTTTGTACAATAAATTGCCCTGCAGGTAATTCACCCACTACATTGTATTGCTGGGTAATTAAAATCATTAATGCTGTCGCAGTACAAACAAAAATAGTATCAACATAAACAGAAAAAGCTTGCACTAAACCTTGTTGGGCTGGGTGATCAACTTCAGCCGCTGCAGCTGCATGCGGTCCGGTACCTTGACCAGCTTCGTTAGAATAAATACCACGTTTTACACCCCAACCAATAGCGGCACCAAAACCGGCCTGTGCGGTAAACGCATCTGTTATGATTAAAGAGAAGATATCAGGTACTTTATCGATATTTAAAAATACCACGATTAAAGCTAATACTATGTAGCCTAACGCCATAAATGGCACCACAATTTGAGTAAAGTTAGCAATACGCTTAATACCACCGAAGATAATAAACGCTAAAACAATAAGAATAATTGCCAAAGCAACCAATTTAAAGCTACCAACTTCACCAAAACTCGTTGAGACCATAGTGCCATCACCAAACACTTGGGTAAACGCGTTGCCAACTGCATTGGCTTGCACGCCCGGCAGAAAAACACCACATGCAATAATTGCCGACACGGCAAATAAAATCGCCAGCCATTTTTGTTCTAAACAGCGATCAAAATAATATGCTGGGCCGCCGCGATATTGGCCATCTTCTTCTGTTTTATAAATTTGCCCTAATGTAGATTCGGCGTACGCGGTACTTGCCCCTAGAAAAGCCACTATCCACATCCAAAAAATAGCACCAGGGCCACCAAAGCCAATTGCTGCCGCTACACCGGCTATATTACCAACCCCTACTCGTCCAGATAACGACACAGCCAATGCTTGAAAAGATGAGATCCCTTTATCTGAGGTGTTAGGGCTAAATAGTAATTTGCACATTTCTTTAAAATGTCTAACTTGAGCAAATCGGGTTAATACAGAATAGAACAAGCCTGCGCCTAGGCATAAATAGATGAGTGCATTACTCCAAACAACATCATTAACAGCGCTTACAAAAGCTTCCATGGATATCCTCTATAGTTATATTTATTATTTTCTAGTTACGATACTCTGCTGTAGCTAATCAGAATGCGCGACATATGGCTATGGGAAATAAGGTAACAACATTACTACCTCCCCTGCAACTTTTTGAATATTAACTTAAACGATCTAAGTTTGTTAACACTTATTTTTCAAAACAACTACTTGTAAAACTTAATTAACCCTACGTGGTTTTATGCAGGTAACTTAAATATACGGCTCGAACAGAGCTTGGAAAAGATTTAAGTAACACATTAAACAAATATCATCGCTTTATTAGCGTCGCTAATGCCATTCATCGCGATTAAAAAAACTAAGGGCATCGATATGAATGATGCCCTTAGTACAAACGCGTTATCTTAATTTATCTACTACGTTAACAATCGCAGCCAAGGTGTCTTGGCCAAATTGATATGAACGGCGATCTGACCAGCCATAATCAGGATCTGGTAAACCATCGTTATCCTTAAATGGCATTTCAACCGTATAAGCAAGCGCTTTAAATTCTTCTGCAACAGCTGATGACCCCACCGTTAGATTGGCTTGACCTGGCTCATCTTTCGGGTAACCGTGGACATCTTGAAACTCAGGAGTCACTATGTGCAATGCCGCTTTAAAACTGTCTTCTAAGTCTTTTAAGCGTGCATCATAGCTTGGGATACCTTCACTACCGGCTACAAAGTTATATGGAATCGCTTCATCTCCGTGAATATCAAGGTGCATATCAACACCGGTCTCACGCATTTTATTTAGCACTAAATATACTTCTGGGCTATTTTCCATGCTGGGAGTTTGCCATTCACGATTTAAGTTAACTCCTTTTGCGTTAGTACGTAAATGCCCGCGAGCACTGCCATCAGGGTTCATGTTCGGTACGATGTAAAATACCGCTTTTGATAACAATGCTGCTGCATGTGGATCTTCATCATCTAATAACTTATGTAATACACCTTCAACAAACCATTCGGCCATCGTTTCGCCTGGATGTTGACGGGCTGTTATCCAAATAGTTTTCTTATTTTCATCACTTTCGCCACCAATGCGCAGTACGCTCATATCACGGCCATCAAGTGTTTCACCTAAGGTTTCAAGCTGACAGGCTTCTTGGCTTTGTGCCCATGTGATTAGATCTAAGTGACGCTCGTAGCTATATGGTGCAAAGTAAGCAAAATAAACACAGCCACATTCTGGCTCAATCTCAAATGATAACGTGCCATCAGCATAGTTTGAAGGAACACGAAACCAGGTTTGGCGATCATATGATGCAACTGCCTGATAACCTTCCCAGCCGTCAGGATAAGCTGAATTTTCAAGGTTATTGATATGTAATTTATGGCTTTGAAAAGGTGTTGTTTCTAAACGGAAATGGAACCACTGAAAAAAATCAGATAAATGATCTTTATTGATCTCAAGCTGAATATTAAGTGGATCGGTCGCGGCAATGACCTTGATATTGCCACTGTCAAAATTACTGGTGATTTTCATTTTATTAAACCTATATATGAAAAATTAATCGCTAACTCATCGCTTGTTAGTTAGAAATTAAATAACGCCTCACTATAATGGACGCATTGTTATTAAAATGTAGCAAACTGGATACAGCCTACCACATGGCTTGGGTTTTGAAAAAACATTCATGACTAAAAAAGCCAGCGAATGCTGGCTTTTTGTAAAGATTTTTAAGCTATTACCGATTAACGTGGCAAGCTTGGGAATGAAACCTCGGCCATATCGCGCATACAACGCACAACTTGGCAGCTGTAACCAAACTCATTATCGTACCAAACATAAAGTACAATACGGTTGTCATCAACGATAGTGGCGGTTGAATCAACTACACCCGCATAACGACTGCCGACTAAATCGGTAGACACAATCTCAGTAGAGGCCGTGTAATCAATTTGGTCGCGTAACTCTGAATGCAGAGCAGCATGGCGTAAGAACGAGTTTAACTCCTCAACCGTGGTGCTGGTCGCAAGGTTTAAGTTCAAAATAGCCAGAGACACATTCGGTGTAGGTACACGGATTGCGTTACCCGTTAATTTGCCTTCAAGTTCTGGTAATGCTTTTGAAACAGCTTTAGCTGCGCCAGTCTCAGTGATCACCATATTAAGTGCTGCGGCACGGCCACGACGATCTGCTTTGTGGTAGTTATCAATCAAATTTTGGTCATTAGTGTACGAGTGAACTGTTTCAACGTGACCATTGTTAATACCAAACTTATCATTAAGTGCTTTTAATGTTGGTGTGATTGCGTTGGTAGTACAGCTTGCTGCACAAACAATTTTATCTTCCGGTTTGATATCGTGGTTATTAACACCATATACGATGTTTTTGATATTGCCTTTCGCCGGTGCTGTTAATAGTACTTTTGCAGCGCCTTTTGATTTTAAATGTAAGCCAAGGCCAGCTTCGTCTTTCCAGATCCCCGTATTATCAACGATCAATGCGTTTTCAATACCATATGCTGTGTAGTCAATTTCATCTGGAGAGTTAGCATAGATCACCTGAATGTAGCTACCATTGGCTTTTATTGCATTACGTTCTTTATCAATGGTGATTGAACCATTAAAAGGACCATGAATTGAATCACGACGTAATAGGCTAGCACGCTTTTCAAGGTCGCCGTCTTTACCACCACGAACAACGATTGCACGTAAGCGTAAATCCGCATAAGGACCTGATTTTTCAATTAACAAACGCGCTAGTAAACGACCGATACGACCAAAACCATATAACACCACATCGCGTGGCTCTTTGGCTTGTGAGTTTACAATTTCAGCTAACTCATCGTTTAAATATTCTTCGATAGAACGACCATTTGCAACATCGTTAAATAAATAACCATAAGCCAGTTTACCAATATCGATACGGGCAGAGTTTAAATCCATTTTGCTAATAGCTTCTAAAAACGGAAAGCTTTCGCGTAAACGTAGTTTAGTACCTTCAAACTGTGCCACTGTTTTGTGAGATTTGATGATATCAATTGTACTGGCATTGACGAGAGGACGGCCATATACCGCGATTTCAATACCACGATTACGATAAAGCTTACCAATGATAGGTTGCATACTTTCTGCGTAATCTTGGCGTTCTTGCCAACTATTTGTGTATTCTAACTCGTGAGATGAGGTCATTTTATTTACCTAATTAAACAATTTTTGAACGGATAGCCATAAGACGTATTGAATTTTGAGAGCAACACGCCTCAGTGGGCTTCGCTATTCTAATTTAAACTAACTTTATTCTCCACTGTTAGAGATCAATTCATTACGCTAGAATAACAAGGTAATTATTAAGGTGAGGTTAAGGGATGTTACTAAGAGCAAGTGTTTTACTGAGTTTGTTGGCATTAACTGGGTGTGAAGAACCGTTGACACTTGCAAAGGTGTGTAAAGAAACCCCAGGTTTATGTAATGATTTAAATACCGATAGTCACTGTAAAGCACAGCGTGCTGATGTGATCATGGCGCGTTACCATGAATACAAACAACCGACTGACGATAACAAATATTTATTATTAAAGGGTTTTGAAAAATACGATAGATGCGTATCGCTGGCGGCAAAAATTGAGCATATCAAGTTAAAAGAAAAAACCACCTCACGCGTTGAAGCGCATTTAACCAGTATCAAGGAAATGACACGGTTATTTCAAGATACCAAAAATACTAACCACCCTGGGTTGTTGTATTATCACTGGTCACGCAATAATGACCAATCAGCCCTGACTAAATTACTTGCGCTTGAAAACGATCCTAGTGTCACTGAGGACGCTGAAATCCAGTTTTTCTTAGCCAGCTACTATATTAAGTTTGATGAAGATAAGACCATAGACTTACTGTATAAAACGTTAGAGCTAAACAAAGCTGAGCAAACTCCAAACCCCGAAATATTCACCACATTGACCAGTTTGTTTTATAAGCAGGAAAAATATAAGCATGCCTATACTTTTGCAAAAATTGCGCAGCTTTCTGGGATAACCAATGTTGAAATATTCCCAATTGAACAGCAGCTAACAGCAACAGGAAAAAGTCTCAGCGGATTAGATACCCTCGCACAGCAAACCTACGACAGTATTCAAGCTGGGCAGTTTGTTTCACCACGGGATTTTTAATCGCGTTCAAACTTAGTTTATAGAAAAGAAAAAGGCAGCTGACGCTGCCTTTTTTAATTTATTTGCTCGTACCAACTTCAACACGAGTTTTGAGCTTTTGACCAGGTCGAAAGGTGACGACGCGTCGTGCCGAAATAGGGATATCTTCCCCAGTTTTCGGGTTACGGCCAGGCCTTTCTTTCTTGTCACGAAGATCAAAGTTACCAAATCCAGAGAGCTTAACCTGCTCGCCTTTTTCAAGCGCTGAGCGGATTTCTTCAAAAAACGCTTCAACTAAATCTTTGGCATCCTTTTTATTGATCCCCAATTTTTCAAATAGGTGTTCAGCTATGTCGGCTTTAGTAAGCGCCATATCTAGTCCCTCAACGATGCATTAAACTGTTCGGCCAGTGCGGCCACCACGTTATCAACTACTAGATTGATATCTTTCTCTTCGAGTGTTCTATCAACCGCTTGCAGTGTTAGAGCAATCGCCAAACTCTTATAATTTGGCTCAATACCTTTGCCCTTATACACATCGAATAAGTTTAGGTCAACCAATTGATTTCCGCCAACTTTTTCTATCACTGATAAAATGTCGCCAGATTTCACCTGATCTTCCACTAAAATAGCGATGTCGCGGCGGTTTGAAGGGAACTTCGAAACCCCTACAGCCTCTGGTAAATTTCTTTTTTCAATGGCTGTCATTTCAATTTCAAACACGTAAGTCGCATTATTGATATCTAACGATTTTTGTACTTGAGGATGAATAGCACCAAAGAAACCGACCTTTTTACCTTCAACATAAATCACCGCAGATTGGCCCGGATGTAAGCCATCTGATTGCTCTGCTTTGATTTCAAAACGCGTTATATCATTGGTTAATGAAAGTAATGCTTCAACGTCACCTTTTAAGTCATAAAAATCAACGGTGCGCTTTTCTTCAACCCAATGTTCACCATGTGCCAGACCAGTAATAGCACCACCGATAACTGCAACTTGGTTTACGCCATTCTCTGCGTTTTCATCACGTAGAAATTTAAGGCCATGCTCAAATAAACGAATACGTGGCTGCTGGCGGTTTTGGTTATACATTACTGATGCAAGTAAACCTGGCATAAGGCTCACACGCATTGCCGACATTTCAATCGAAATTGGATGTGGCAAAATAAGCGCGTCACTGTCTGGGTGTAAAATAGCCTGTGCTTTAGGATCAACAAAGCTGTAAGTGATCGCTTCTTGATAACCACGAGTCACTAACGTATTGCGAAATTTGCTCACTGCAATATTGGCTTCGTTATGAGTGGTCATTTTTAATTTAGCAGTCGGAGCTACGTTTGGAATACTGTTGTAACCATATACGCGAGCAACTTCTTCAATTAGATCTTCTTCGATACGAATATCAAAACGGTAGCTTGGTACATCTGCACTCCACACACCATCGACAATTTTCACATCAAGCCCTAAACGGGTTAAAATGTCGGTTACTTTCGCATCTTCAATATGATGACCAATAACACGGTCTAAACGCGCACGACGAAGACGCACTTCAGTGACCTTAGGAAGCTTATCTTTTGCAACAGCTTCAACTACAGGGCCTGCTTGACCGCCTACAATCTCAAGTAACAACGCAGTTGCACGTTCTATTGCATCATGTTGCAGCGCAAAATCCACACCACGTTCATAACGATGCGATGCATCTGTGTGTAAACCATAGCTACGGGCTTGCCCTGCGATAGCAACTGGATTAAAAAACGCACTTTCTAATAGAATATCCGTTGTTTGCTCGGTAACGCCTGATTGCTCACCGCCAAAGATACCGGCAATCGCCAGCGCTTTGTTATGGTCGGCTATTACTAAGGTAGATTCATTCAACTTAGCAGTATTACCATCTAGTAATACCAGCTCTTCACCAGCATGGGCGCTACGTACTTTGATACCGCCTTCAATCGCATTTAAATCAAAAGCATGCATTGGATGGCCAAGTTCAAGTAACACATAGTTAGTTACATCAACCACAGGGTCAATTGCGCGCACGCCACTACGACGAAGCTTCTCAACCATCCAAAGTGGTGTTGTGGCGTCAAGGTTGATGCCTTTGATCACACGCCCTAAATAACGTGGGCAGGCTTCATCGTTTACTAGTTCAATTGATACTTTATCATCAATAGTTGCTGCAACCGCTGGTATCTCTAGGGCTTTAACATCAATACTGTTAAGTACGCCCACTTCACGAGCGATGCCTTTAATACCTAAACAGTCACCACGATTCGGGGTTAAATCAACATCAATAATGTTGTCATCAAGGCTTAAGTATTCACGTAAGTCTGTGCCCACTGGTGCATCAAGTGGCAACTCCATGATACCGTCGCCTTCTTCGCTAATACCCAGCTCCACGAATGCACACAGCATGCCGTGAGACGGTTGACCACGTAGTTTGGCTTTTTTAATTTTAAAATCGCCCGGTAATACAGCGCCAACCATAGCTACTGCGACTTTGATACCTAAACGGCAATTTGGCGCACCACATACAATATCTAATAGCTCATCGCCACCGACATTGATTTTAGTTACACGTAGTTTATCTGCATCAGGATGCTGACCACATTCAACTACTTCACCGACAACAACGCCAGAGAATTCTGCCGCAGCGGGCTCTACGCCATCTACCTCAAGGCCGGCCATCGATAACTGTTCCGAAAGAGCCTGCGTGTCAATTGCAGGATTAACCCACTCTCTTAACCACTTTTCACTAAATTTCATGTTATTTCTTCACTCTTAACGGAACTGATTAAGGAATTTCAAATCGTTTTCGAAAAACGCACGTAAGTCATTTACACCATAACGCAGCATGGTTAAACGCTCTACACCCATACCAAAAGCAAAACCAGTGTATTTTTCTGGATCAATTCCCACTGATTTAAGCACGTTAGGGTGCACCATTCCGCAACCTAATACTTCTAACCATTTTCCGTCTTTACCCATCACATCAACTTCCGCTGAAGGCTCTGTAAATGGGAAAAATGAAGGACGGAAACGAATTTCCATATCTTCTTCAAAAAAGTTACGCAAGAAATCGTGCAAAATACCTTTAAGCTCAGTAAAGCTTACATCAGTATCAACCATCAACCCTTCAACCTGATGGAACATCGGCGTATGTGTTTGGTCGTAATCGTTACGGTATACACGCCCTGGAGAAATAATACGCAGCGGCGGTTGCTCAGCTTCCATGGTGCGAATTTGCACACCACTGGTTTGCGTACGCAACACCAGTTTTGGATTAAAGTAAAAGGTATCGTGATCAGCACGCGCTGGGTGATGCTCAGGAATATTTAGCGCGTCGAAGTTATGAAAATCATCTTCTACTTCTGGGCCAGATTTAACCGCAAAACCTAATTCGCCAAAAAAGCTCTCAATCCGCTCAATGGTACGCGTCACTGGGTGTAAACCACCTGTTGGCATAACACGACCGGGTAATGTTACATCGATTGTTTCAGCGGCTAATTTCTCTTCAAGGGCTTTGCTTGCTAATAATTCGCGCTTGTCGTTAATCGCAACTTGTACATCTTGCTTAGCTTGGTTAATTACTTGGCCTGCTTCTTTGCGTTCTTCAGGGGCAATTTTACCAAGGGTTTTTAATAGATTCGTGATTTCGCCTTTTTTACCAAGGTAGTTAACCCTGATATCTTCAAGCTGCGCGATTTCACTGGCACTGGCGACCGCCTCAAGTGCTTGCGCTAATATATTTTCTAAGTTCATTCGATACCTGATCTGTCACAGAAGGTGATTTAAGTAATAGCTAATGATAACTGAAAGCAATGGCTAGATTCCAGACCTTATACCAATCTTATTGAATTCTTTCCCATTCTGGTTAAGTAAAATGGGAACTTAAGCTATGTTGTAAAAGAATTTAGAGTTTTAGAGTGGATTTTATGAAAGGAATTGTCAATTTACGTTGTGCAGCCATCGATGCATGGTCAAGTTTATCAAGCACATCAAGTAGCGCACGCATATCACGACTCAAACGCGTTAATAAAAAGCGCGCACATTCATCACTGAGCTCTAAGCCGCGCATATTGGCACGCTTTACTAAGGCTTCGGCTTTGTCATCATCACTCATAGAACGGATTTGAAATGTCGTACCCCATTTTAATCGTGACTCAAGATCCGGCAGGCTAATATTTAGCATGTCTGGTAACAGATCCGCTGTCACTACCAAGCACTTACCCGGTTCGTTAAAACGATTAAAAAAATTAAACAACGCTTTTTCCCACGCATCGTTACCTGCTACTAAGTGCACGTCATCAATACACAGCACATCAAGGGCATCTAAGCCATCGAGCACCATAGGACCGAAATCAATCACTTCGCGCATTGATAGCAGCATAGTTGATAAACCATGCTCTTGAGCATGAATACAGGTTGCATACAGTAAATGCGATTTACCTGAATCCCCTAAGCCACACAAATAAGTATATTGAAAAGTGGTTGCTAAACTTTTAAAGGCATTTTTTAAATGACTCACTTCCAGTGAATTTTCACCACCAAAATAAGAGGCAAACGTTTCATCATCCGGTAACGTCACCGGCAATGCCATTTGCACCGGCTCCATTGCCGGCATTACAAACCAACCCATTGATATTCTAAATCGTCTTGCGCTGTCACAGGATAAAACGCACGAGGGTCAACAAAGGGTTGAAAAGCGCGGTCGAGCTCTAAGGCTTTTTGTAAATCATGCATACTGCCAGTATGATTTATCGCAAAACTAACCATATCAGCGGTACGAGAACGAATTGTCACTTGGGTAACCACGCTTAAGCTCTGTAGCTGACGTTTAGCAAGCTCTATATCGACAAAGTTAGTGGTGCCTTTTAATTTAAACACCGCTTGGGCAAGCTGCGTTGTAGAATTTGGATCAACCGCATATTCATTGGCCAAGCCTGCCGCTAAACTGTCAATCATTAAGGCTATGGCTTGTTGTTTATCACCGGTTACTCTGTTTGCTTCAAACAGCTCATCGTTAGTAAAACGCCAATCCAACAGCCAAACCTCACTGTCAGGTTGTTTGTATAAACGCGCGGTAATACTGCGCTCTGCACTATAGCGGCTTGATGCCTGCTCGACTGGCGTAGAGAAATTTCCCCACACTTCAGGTATTCCCACTAATGCACGGTCTTGTAAATCAAGTAATGGCACCACGACAGGCAAACCACGTCGCGCTGCGGTGCTATAAATTAGTTGCTCTAACTGCGGATAGCTTTCTTGGGTAACAAGTTCGCGACGCCAGTTATCTTCTATGGCAAGCCAAATAGCCACCAGCGGACGACGCGTCCCCCACAATGGTAAATTAAGTTCTTTGACGAGTGCGTTGATTTTGTTTGCTTCAAATTTAACCACGAGATTAAGCTGACCATTGGCTTTTTCGTCGTATTCAAATTTGAGCATGTAATCTGATATATCTTTACTACGTCGCTGAGCCGTTGGATTTTTGTCCGCATTCGGATCGCCACTGACCTTAACCAGTACATTTAGCAACGCTTCGCGGCTGGCGCTTAGTCGAGCATCGCGAGATTTGTCAGATACTTTTAATACGTCCTGATATAGATCAGTAACTTCAACCGCAGTTGCAGTGAAACTTAGGAAAATGGTGGTAATAGCAATAAATAATCTAGACACAGGGCATTAGTTCTTGGTTTTAAACTGATTTGATCCTAATTCAAAGCACCCAACAAAGCAAAAATATATTTGTTAAAACCCACTTACAAATAAGTGTTTGTAATCAATACACAGAAGATCACAGCGGCATCCTCTATAGGGATCGCAATTAGCTTACGAATAAGCGATAAACCGGAGCTTTATCGCGGGTGCTAACAATCTCATAATTGCGCTTAACTATCCCAAATTGGTTTCTAACGCTTTCGAAAACCATTACTATTGCGTATTCTATTGCGCATTCTATTGCAGCAACTAACGGATGCTTACATGCTCGACTTCGCAGTGCTGGGGGTATTTATACCCACCTTCTTTTTTGTCTCTATTACACCTGGGATGTGTATGACTTTAGCCATGACCTTAGGAATGAGTATTGGCGTGCGCAGAACTATGTGGATGATGATTGGCGAATTACTTGGCGTTGCCATTGTGGCTGTTGCAGCAGTCGCAGGGGTGGCAAGTATCATGCTCAACTACCCGACACTATTTAACGTATTAAAATGGCTCGGTGCAGGTTATTTAGTCTACATTGGCATTTCAATGTGGCGAGCAAAAGCAACCATCAAATTAGGCGCAGACAGTAAATTAAAAGTATCTCGCCAAGCGCTATTCTCACAAGGCTTTATCACCGCGATTGCTAACCCTAAAGGCTGGGCGTTTATGATTTCCCTGCTACCGCCGTTTATAAATATTGACTACGCGATTGCGCCACAATTGAGTATGTTAGTCGCCATCATTATGCTCAGCGAATTCACTTGCATGATGCTCTATGCCACTGGCGGTAAAAGTTTACGGCTGTTTTTAAACCAAGGTGACAATATCAAGTGGATGAACCGCATCGCTGGTAGTTTGATGATCGCGGTTGGTATTTGGTTAGCAGTTAGTTAGCGGCCAACTAAGCACAAGACTCACGCGCAATATTCACGACTGAATATTGCGCGCTAAATTTATATCTCTGTTACATCAGCGTTTAATCGCTATTAAACAGCACCTTTTTCATACTGCTCTTTTAAGGCAACCACTCGCTCACGCAATTCATCTGCAGTGACTGCATTGGCAGCAATAGGCTCGCCAACAGTCACAGCGACCAGCGACCATTTCAGTCGTGGAAGTCGCCATTTTGCTTTACGACTAAACATGCTGCCCCATAACCCGCCTAGATGGACAGGTATAACGGCCACCGGTGAACGCTGTATAATACGTTCAATACCACGGCGGAAAATATCAATCGAACCATCGCCAGTTAGCCTCCCTTCAGGGAAAATACCCACTAACTCACCGTTATCTAATGCTTTAGCAACCTCATCAAATGCTTCTTGAAACGCCTGCGGATTAGATTTTTCACTGTCAATTGGGATAGCTTTGGCCATTTTAAATAACCAATGCAACGCGGGAGAATAATAAATGGGGGCAAATACCATAAATCGAATAGGCCTTGGTGATGCCGCTAAAATAAACATCCAATCAACAAAGCTGACGTGATTACTCACCAATACTGCTGCGCCTTCACTAGGAATATTATGATCCCCTTTGGTACGCACTCGATACATACAAATGGTCAATAAATAAACAGCAAAGCGTAAGAAGAACTCTGGCACCTTGGTATAAATATACACAGAGATCAGTAAATTCAATCCTGCCAGTAACAAGAATAACTGTGGGATCGTCCATGCAAATATAGATAGCGTTACAATACTTAACACCGCACTGGCGACCATAAACAACGCATTTAACACATTATTAGCGGCGATGATGCGTGAACGGCTTGATTCGACGGTGCGTTGTTGGATCAAAGCGTACAATGGCACAGTATAAAAACCAGAGGCAATGCCAATGCCGGCCATCCAAATAAAATGCCAATACATGTCACCAGTATGCAGTATTTGTGAAAGTGTAAATAATTCTTCGCTTGGTAGCTGGTAAAAGCTCATTGCAGGCTCTTGGCTCAGTAAGTACAAAAATAATGTGATCAACAACGCGCCAAATGGCACAATACCTAATTCTATCCGCGAGCGAGACAACTTTTCACACAACAGCGAGCCTATTGCGATGCTCAATGAAAACACCACCAAAGCGCTGGTGACGACCAGCTCATCGCCAACCATGACATATTTCACATAATTTGGTAGCGCCGTTAAAATAATCGCCCCTATAAACCAAAACCAGCTGATACCAAGTACCGACTTTCCAACCGACTCAGTTTGTGAATTAAGTACCCTAAATAGGCTTTTGGTGGAGGAGAAAATATTAAAAGTAAACACTAAATTAGGATCATTCGCGGCACTGATTGGAATAGAGCGACTACTCAAATAACCAATAATCGCCAGGCTTATAATTGCCACACAGATGACCGTTGGCCCCACTGTTTGGGTAATGTAATACGTGCCAAACGTTGTGCCAATCAATATAGCCACAAATGTCGCAGATTCAACAAGGCCATTGGCTTTGGTTAATTCATCGGCTGCCACGTGCTGCGGTAAAATGGAATATTTTAGCGGGCCAAAAAAGGTACTTTGTAACCCTGTTAAGAATACCGTGGTTAACATCAACCAAACAGATTGCGTTGAAATGGCCACAGCGCCTACTAGCATAATCGGAATTTCGGCAAGTTTTACGGTGCGGATTAATTTTGACTTTTCCTTTTTTTCAGCAATTTGTCCCGCCATCCCTGAAAATAAAAAGAACGGTAGAATAAATAAGCCTGCCGCTAAGTTAGCATAAAAAGCGCCATCGGCAACATTTGCCGTTTGAAAAATCAATAACAGTAGCACCGCTTGTTTATAAATATTATCATTTAACGCAGAGAAAAACTGGGTGACAAAAAGCGGTAGAAAGCGCTTACTCTTTAGTAAAGCACGCTGATGTTTTTTATTATCTTGCATTGTGATCCTTACAAATTAACCAAACTGGTGAAAAAAAGACTCCAGCTACTAAAAATAGATTACCCAGTTATTGGATAAATTACGATCAAACTTTTACCGCCAAGGTATAAAAACAAAAAACCTGCATAACAGACGTTAATGCAGGTTTTAAATTAATGCGCTTCTAAGAGCTAATTTTGACTAACCACTCGTCGGCCACTAAATGCATGCATTAATGTCATGCCATCGAGCAAATCAAGTTCGCCACCGACCGGAATACCATGGGCTATCCGCGATGCATCAACTTTATAGCGGTGACAAAGCTGGGCAATATAATGCGCTGTAGTTTCCCCCTCAACGGTAGGGTTGGTCGCTAATATAACCTCGTTTATCCCACCTTGTTGCAACTTACTTTCAAGAATATCAAGGCCAATTTCATTTGGACCAATACCATCGATAGGTGATAAATGTCCCATCAATACAAAGTACAAACCTTTATACTGGCCAGTTTGTTCAATCGCCAACACATCGGTAGGTGATTCAACCACACATAAAATTCCGCTATCTTGGCGTTTGGGGCTTAAACAGATTTCACACTGCGGCTGCTCTGCAAAAGTACGACACGATTGACAGTGTCCTATTGCAGTCATCGCCTTGATAAGTGCATTACCAAGTTGAGTGCCCCCTTTACGGTCGCGCTCAAGCAGATGAAACGCGATGCGCTGCGCTGACTTTGGGCCTATGCCCGGCTGACAGCGTAGTGCTTCGATCAGCTGGTTTAAACTCTCTGAAAGTTGCATGTTTTATCTTAAAACGGCATTTTCATACCTGGTGGTAATTGCATACCGCCAGTTACTTTACCCATACGCTCTTGTGTTTCTTCTGCTACACGGCGTACTGCGTCATTACACGCAGCGGCAAGTAAGTCTTCAATAAGGTCTTTTTCGTCTTCCATCAAACTTTCGTCAAGTTCAACACGGCGAACATTGTGGTTACCAAGCATGGTTACTTTAACTAAACCGGCACCGGCTTCACCAACCACTTCTAAGTGAGCAATTTCGTCTTGGGCTTTTTGCATGCGCTCTTGCATTTGCTGCGCTTGCTTCATCATGTTACCCATTCCACCTTTAAACATAACTTTCTCTCTTTCTATTTCTAATTGCCATGAAGATAAGGGCTATTGCAATGAATTACAATGCCTGAATACTGTTTTCATCGATAATTGCAGAAAATAGCTGCTGTAACTGTACGATATTTTCATCACCGTTGATCACATCGATTGCTTGCTGATGGCGCCCTGCATCGATCTTTTGCTGAATTAAATAAGGCGAATCTATCACCCCAGGGGCAAAATTGATTGTCAGCTCAACATTATGCCCGTAAATACTGGCCAGCGCTGCACTAAGCTTTTGCCTTAACATCGGGGTATCGAGATGTTTTTGCGATTCATCCACTTCTAAGTGCAGCTGTTGTTGTTGCTTTGAATAAATTGAATGCAAAGCAAATTGACGCATCCGCCCGCCAAGTCCCATCCGCTTAATTAAGTATGCCCACTCATCTTGTTGATGTGCAAAACGAATATCGCTGATCGGGCTTTGAAAATCATCCGGTATTTGAATATTTATTTCAGGCTCAGGTGCAGCAACTACTTTTTGTGGATTAATTTGCTCTAGCAATTCCGGTGCTAAATTCTCAGTAATAGTCTGATGTTTTTCTTTAAAGTCAGGTTTCACACGCTTATTTGCGGCGATATTCGGCGTGTAACCATCAGTCTCAGGCTGACTACTTGCCCCCGTTATCTGGGGCTGTGACTTTTTTACCGCAGTACCGCGCTCAACCGCAGCTGGTTTATTCGTTGATGGCGCCACAGGTGTTTTACCACCAGAGAGCGTACCTGCACCGGAAATATTTCTATCTCGTAAAATACGTGCAATTGCAGACTGCGCTTGTGCTTCTTTTTGGCTAATATCTGTGGTATCTGAATAGTCAGAGAATGAGCTGTTATTTTGTGCTGGAGCGGTTTGCTCTGCGCTATATTGATGCTCAGGCAAAGATTGTTCTGGCGCATGCTCAAAGCCACTATGAAAGCCCTGCTCCACTGCGTTATTCATTACCTCATCATATTGGGATACTAATTGTTGCTCAAGCTCAGCATCTGAATCATGCTCATTACCATGCGCGGCTTCGTGCATAATTCCCGAATTTGTATGTGGTGCAGTAGTAACAGTTGGCTGCGTATCGACAGGTGCTGTTTGCTCACCGGTTACAGAGTGTTCAGTTGTTGCAACGACTTGTTCAGGCGCACTCACGGCCGTTTTTAGCGGTGCAGCTTGAGGCAATGATACTTGGTTATCAACAGGCTGTGGTGTTGCAGGCTTATTTTTATTGAGAATATCTCTCAATGCTGCTGAGCGAGACCGGTTGTTATCGGCCGCTGGTGCCTGCGCCGCAGTACTTGCAAGCATTTGGCTATCAACTGGTTGAAATGCCAGTAAGCGCAGCATAACCATTTCAAAACCTAAACGAGGCTCTGGCGCCCATTGTAAGTCTTTTTTGCCATTAAGCAGTAATTGATAATAAATTTGGATTTGTTGTGAATCGCAGCTCTTTGCTACTTCATTAATAAACTCGCGATTATATTCATCTAACTTGGCGGCATCGGGCACTAATTGGGTTAATTGTGCTAAATGTGTAAGGCCAATTAGATCATCTAACAAAGCAATATAATTTGGGTTTTGGGTGGCAACTTGCTCGATTTGCGCCATCAATGCATGGCCGTCTTGGGCTAATAATGCAACCAGCAAGTGCTGGCTATAATGGTTGTCCATCAACCCTAGCATTGCTTGCACCGCTTGATGCTTAATATCACCATTCGTTTGAGCAATCGCTTGATCAGTTAAACTCAATGCATCACGCATACTGCCATCAGCAGCTTTGGCGATAATTTGCAGGGCTTGAGTTTCAAAACTTAATTTTTCTTCACCTAACACATATTCAAGTTGTTGGAGTATTTCAGGTTGCGATAACGCATTAAGATTAAACTGCAAACAACGCGATAAAATGGTGACAGGCAGTTTCTGTGGATCCGTCGTCGCTAATAAAAACTTAACGTGCTCAGGCGGCTCTTCCAAGGTTTTTAATAATGCATTAAAACTATGCTTTGAAAGCATGTGTACTTCATCGATCAGGTACACTTTGTAGCGACCGCGAGTTGGCGCGTACTGCACGTTATCCAATATCTCACGGGTATCTTCAACTTTAGTGCGCGATGCGGCATCTATCTCAAGTAAGTCAATATAACGACCAGTTTCGATATCTATACAGCTGCTACACTTGCCACACGGTTGCGCCGAAATGCCTTCATCACAATTTAAGCTTTTTGCAAAAATACGTGCGATGGTGGTTTTACCCACCCCGCGAGTCCCAGTGAACAAATAAGCGTGATGCAGTCTGTTTTGTGTTAAAGCATTAATAAGCGCTTGTTTCACATGGGACTGACCGACCAATTCATGAAAGGTCTGTGGACGCCATTTTCTCGCTAGGACTTGATAACTCATTAATTATTCGCCTTCGAATTCAACCAATTTCAGGATTTTAATCCCCATTTTTGCAATGCGTTGCTCGCCACCTAGTTCTGGTAAAGAGACTACAAATGCTGCATCTGTCGCATGACCACCCAACTTATTGACTAATTTAGCGGTCGCTTCAATGGTACCGCCGGTTGCCAACAAGTCATCTACTAAAAGCACTTTGTCACCTGGGACAATGGCATCTGTATGCAGCTCTAATACATCTTCACCATATTCTAGCTGGTAATCTTGAGAGATCACTGCACGTGGCAGTTTACCCGGTTTACGCACTGGAATAAAAGGAATACCTAATGCATATGAAAGCGGTGCACCGAAGATAAAACCACGTGATTCAGTACCTATAATCTTGGTAAAACCTTGATCTTTATAAGCTGAAATAAATGCATTAATTGTTGCTTGAAATGCAGCGGGATTAGCCATTAGCGTAGTTACATCACGGAACATAATGCCTGCTTTAGGGTAATCTGCAATAGTAGTTATGCTATCTTTAATGATAGATGGAGTTACTTGAGTCATAATTTAAACTGTTTTATCTGTAATATTACAAAGCAGACAATTATAACATCACAAAAATGAGTTGTCGGTAAGAAGTTAAATAATTAAGTAATAAGACTGCACTATATACAGCCTTATTATAATTTAGCAGTGCTAAATTAAGAGACTGTGGTGATCCAGCCTAGGATTGCATTTAAACAGCCAATTCCTGCAAACACAGCTAAGAATGCAAGAAAATACATTGCATTAAACGGATCTTTAAAATCTTTATCTTCTGACATAGGTACTACCTTTTATTAAGCGCGACGAGTTAAGGCGCACATAATAGACGATGTAAAATAATCAATAAAGACTTTAAGGGTGATTTTTTGTCACGATAACGCCACGCTCTGCCATTGCATGTAATGTTGCTGTAGCACCTTGCACAAGCTGTTCTGTAGTAAATTGCGGCGCTTGTAAAGCAACTTGCTCCACCAACGAAGCTAATTTGATACTCGGTGTTGTATCTATAATCGCCAGTAATAATGCGGTCATTGCATTGGTAGCAAGAAATTGTACTTCGTCGTCGGTATCGCGATACACCACAAAATAATGAGGCTGTTCACTAGGCTGCTGTGGTTGAAAATCAACACTAATATGCTGTACAGCAAACTGATAACTTAAATTTCGCGCGCAACTACCCATATAAAGAGGCACATTACTCAGCGGTGCATTAATGATGCAATCAGTTGGATCCGCATGCGCAACCGAGACATCAAGCTCAATCCATTCATAATGAGCAAGCTCAAGCATAAAGGGGGGATCAATTTCTTGCAATTGGTAATCACTACTTAAATACGCAATAAACTCACCAGCAATATCCAAAAAATAAGGTGATTGACAATCGTGTTCAGCAAAAAATTGGCGAACTAATCTTAACCAATTGTTATCGCTGTAGAGTGTTTTCAGAACCGGAAATGCTGAGGAAATAAAGCCATTGATATTATTGAAAAATAAATCACGGTAGATCGCCATACGACGTTCTTCAATGTCATCGGGCTTTGGTTGTGTATCTGGCGCTCGAATATGCGCCATAAACGCTTGTTGGGTTTCAATAAAATTCATATCAGGCACTTTCTTTTCGCTGTATTATTGCGTGCTTGGCTTGTAGTTGATGAATTATATCCAGCTCTTTGGTAAGCTCAGCGATAGCTGGAATATTAAAATCACGTTCCAATAAAGTCGCAAACACCCCATGATGTTGATAAGCACGGTCAAGTAATTGCCAAACAGGGTCAATCACGTCAGCACCGTGAGTATCAATAAGTAAATCATCCGCCTCGTTGAAATGCCCTGCGACATGACCATACGCTATACGTTGCGATGGCAAGCTAGCTAAAAAATGCTCTGCATCATAACCATGATTTATCGAATTCACATAAATATTATTTACATCGAGTAATAACTTACAATCAGCTTGCTGTAATATTTCAGTGGTAAATTCTAACTCGCTCATTTGCTGACCAGGTGCGGCATAATAAGACACATTTTCGATAGCTATTTGCTGTTCGAGAATATCTTGCACCTGTTTTATCCGCCCAACAACATGGGCAATCGCAGCTTCAGTAAATGGGATCGGCATCAGATCATACATGTGGCCGTTGCCGGAACAATAACTAAGGTGCTCACTAAAAAGCTTAACGTTATGTGCTTTGAAAAAGACTTTTAAGGATTTAACAAATTCAATATCTAACGGTTCAGGTGAGCCGATCGACAATGACAAGCCATGACAAACAAAATTATTTGTATCGGTCAGTGACTTAAACTGCTTAGCAAAGCGACCACCGAGTTTTAACCAGTTCTCAGGCGCCACTTCCATAAAATCAATTTGCTTTGGTATCTGCGTCAATAATTCATCGAGCATTTCTCTGCGCAGCCCAAGCCCTACCATGCCAAATTCACTGTTACTAGATACAGTCATATCCACTCCTTCATTTAAAAGGGCCACAATGCGGCCCTTTTATAAACAAACTACTTAACTAAAGTGCAGGTTACATAACTTATCTAATTAATGGCTACCGCATTTGCCTTCTTTGTTAGCTTTAGCATCACCGCCGCACTTGCCTTCTTTGTTAGCTTTGTCGTTTTTAGCGTCGCCACCACATTTGCCTTCGCCGCACTTGCCTTCTTTTTTAGCTTTATCGTGTTTAGCATCGCCGCCACATTTGCCTTCGCCGCACTTGCCTTCTTTGTTAGCTTTGTCATGTTTAACATCGCCACCGCATTTGCCTTCGCCGCACTTACCTTCTTTTTTAGCTTTGTCGTCTTTGGCATCGCCACCACATTTGCCTTCGCCGCACTTACCTTCTTTTTTAGCTTTGTCGTCTTTAGTTTTAGCATCTCCACCGCATTTACCTTCGCCACATTTACCTTCTGTAGCATCGACTTGGTAGCCCGTTACCATTTGTTGAAATTCAAATGGATTCGCTTGAACATCTGCAGAAATAAAACTTGTGCTGCCTACAACTACCGCGCCTAATGTTAACGCAATTGAATTTTTTTTAAGTGTATTCATTTTATGACTCTCTCTAAACATGTAAGGGGTGTACTAAGTAGACCTTGCTACAAAAATAATATTTCACTTAATCGCAACTTTTTATTTGTTAGTTACAATAACGCTACAAAAGAGTGAACAATTGAAGTTAACTATGGGAGTAAAATTGGCATTTATCAATGTTATATTTACAGGTAAACTACGTCTCCTTTTATCAAGTCAAAGTGCCCCTATCATGAAATTAGTTTTAGCGCCTATGGAAGGGGTTGTCGATTTTAAAATGCGCCAACTACTCACCGAAATTGGTGGTTTTGATTTATGCGTCACTGAATTTGTACGTGTTATCGATGCCTGCTTGCCTGATAAAGTATTTCATCGCTATTGCCCAGAGCTAAATAATAACGGTTTAACGCGTTCTGGCACTCCTGTGCGTATCCAATTACTTGGCCAAGTCGCACACGCATTAGCTGAAAACGCTGTCAGGGTAATTGAGCTTGGCTCTCACGGCGTTGATCTTAATTTTGGTTGCCCTGCGAAAACAGTCAATCGCAGTAAAGGTGGCGCTGTGCTGTTAAAAGACCCTGAACACATGTATGAAATCATTAAAGCAGTCCGTGATGCCGTGCCAAGCGAGCATCAAGTAAGCGCTAAAATTCGTTTAGGTTTTGATGATGACAGTAACAGTCAAGAAATTGTTGATGCCGTTGTTAGTGCCGGTGCCAATAGTATTGCTATACATGCCCGTACAAAGCGAGACGGTTATAACCCGCCCGCTTATTGGGAGAAAATTCCACCACTGATCAAAGATAAAAACATCGCCGTAGTCGCAAATGGTGAAATTTGGCAAGTAGAAGATGCACTACTTTGCCAGCAACGTAGTAGTTGTAAAGACTTAATGCTTGGTCGCGGTGCACTGTCGCATCCTGATTTAGCACGCAAAATAAAAGCACACTTTAATGATGAGCACTATGTTGGCTTAAAGTGGGAGCATATTCTCTATCATCTGATCCATTCAGCCATACATCATGACCCCGCGAAAGATGAAAAGTATTTTGCTTCTCGTACTAAGCAGTGGCTGGGCTATTTAAAACGCCAATATAGCCAGGCCGATATTTTGTTTGATGAGATCAGACGCCTTAAAACAAAAGAAGATGTTGCCGATGTTTTGAAAAAATACGCTATCGCACCTTAATTTGACACACATCATAGTCGGCTTTTTTAAATTAATGAATACTGCAGCATTGCTCAACGAGGACAATGACAATGATCAATGCTCAATATCACCTTCAACAACTTAAAACAGAGTTAGAGCAAGTAAGGCTGTGCTTGCTTACGACACTATCAAGTTCATGTAACCTACTGCATCACTCGCTAGCTGAAACCTTGCGCAAAAATAACCCTGAACAATGGTTAGAGCTTACGCAGAAGCAACTTGGCACTGAATATAAAGATATCATAGTACGCTTAGAACAACTTGAAGCGGCAGTCTGTCAAATCGATATCGGCCAATATGGTTATTGCTGTGACTGTGAAGAAAAAATTGACTCGCAACGGCTAAATGCCGATCCAACAGCGCAGCGCTGCGGCAACTGCGAGCCAAGGTCATAAAAATCAGCAAGCGAGCTTACGAAGTTGTTAAAAGTGTTGCGAACGCAAAACTTTGCGCCGGATAAAAAATGATATCAGCCACTAAATAATCGACTTGTTGTGGCGTCATTTTTAATCGTTTCAGTAAATTAACTTTCGCTTGTTGCACAGTCCAAGCATGGTAATGGATGCCAAGATCGGTTTCCATCATAGCTAACCAGAAAGTACGCTCTTGATTACTTATCTGTGTTGCAGCTTGCCCTGCATAACCCCTTAAGCTCAAGTAATTTTGCGCCCAATCAAAGCCAACTTGCTTATCTTTAGACAATGCAAAACGCTGCTCAAGGACTGAGTGCTGATGATCAACTGCAAAACGCATAGAGTATACCCCTTGCTGCATTTCCTTCAACTGAGATTGCACTGCAACTAGCCAATTTATTGGTGCTTTAGTAGTGCCTGAGAAGTAATTTAACTTACTTTGATACCAAGACCCACCATTTGATAAGCCATGTAAACCAACACTTCCACGGGGTGTATAGAGCGCTAAATACTCATTAAACTCGTTGAGAGTGTGTTTAATGTTTGCTGGAAGATCAACGCGAGTAAGATTCTTAGTTACCTGCGTTTGTAACGCATTAAGCTCAATTGAGTTGAGTCTAAGTTTACTCTCTTTAGCAAGCACCAACTGCTGCTGAGTAAAACTGAGCCAATTGTTTATGTTTGCAGTAATGTCGTGTTGTTGGTTATAGGCAAGCATATTATCAAGCACAGGAATATACACCGGCCATGTAAAATAGCGCTCCGGAAAGCGCTCTGCAATAATAAGATAATCCAATGAACTCTGCGCGACAGGAGTGAAGTCTAAGGTTTGCATGGCTTGATATATGCTGTGACGCTCTTTCAAATATGCATCACTAAATGGAAACTGTTGCTCGTTAACTTGTTTAATTTCACCTGTTGGTCTTAAAAATTGATTTAGTGTTTGCAATGCTTGCTGAGCTTGCTCTTTACTTTGATACTGATTATTCGTATCACCACATGCGCTCAAGAAAAGCGCTGAGAAGCATATCCATATTAGGTGTTTCATAATGAGTTAAATCCAATAAAAAAAGCCCCATAGGGGCTTTTTATAAATTGCTATAGCGAATTAAAGTTAAATCTTAACACCGTTGCGAGCGGCTTTATCTTTAATAAATACAGACCAACCTTTTGCAAACTTACGCGTGCGAGGGTCATCCATTGCTTTAGTAATTGCAGCATAAGCTTGCTTATACTTTTCTTGATAGTAATAAGCTTCCGCTAAATCTGAATAAATAGTTCCTGTCTTATCAGAACCTAATTCAAGCGCCTTGTTCAAACGAACAACGGCAGCACTATAATTTTGCGATTGTAAAAGTAATGAACCTGCTTTGCGATAAAGCTCAGCATCGTCATCAAATTTAGCCGCTTCTTCATAGTACTTAGCTGCTTTTTCAATATCTTTTGAGCGATGATAGTTACTGGCTACTGCGCTGATATTTTGTTTATTACGCTTAACAATTTTATCATTGATAGACTTCTCTAAAACCTTAGCGGCTTTATAAGGAATTTCATTCAATGAATAAAAGTTAGACAAAACTTTATAATCAACTTCAGTTTCAAAATAACCATTTTTGTAAGCTACTTCCATCGTTGCAAGACCAGTTTTATAGTCTTCCGTCTGAAGGTAGTATTTACCTAAGCTTACCCATGCTTTTTTATCATCTGGCCAGATACGAACAATTTCTTCACCAACTTTGACCATATTTTTATAGTCTTTAAGCTCAAAGTAAGAACCTAATTTTAATTGGTAAGGGCCTTTGTTAGGCTCTTTTTGAAGTTTAATTGCTTTCTCAGCGGGTGTAAAAACATCACGGAATTTACCTAACTGATAGTTAGCTTGGGCTATACGAGTATAAACCGTTGCATCTTCTTCACCAGTAAAGTCCATCCATGCAACATAAGCATCTTTGGCTTTTTCATACTGCTCAGTACCAGCATACATATCGCCTAATGTTTTTAAACTTTGTTCTTGATCGGCAAAGTTTAACACATCAGGGGCAACAGCTAATTTTAAGTAACCAATCGCAGTTTTGTACTGCTCTTTCTGGCCATACATGCTACCTAAATAGCGGTTAACGGTTGCTTTGTCGAAATCATCAGAAGCATCGATTTCTTTCAACATGGCGATAGCTTCATCAAGCTTTTCTTCGTTATACAAGTCAAACGCTTTTATAACTTTTTTACCAGTGCGCTCACCCATGATCCTAGTTTTTGCTTTCTTCCGCGCTTCAATTTTCGCGGGATCTGGCGCTGCTAGAACCGGTGCAGTAAATACTGCACCCGAGAAAGACATAAGTACCGCAAGTGCTGTTACTTTAGATAAATTTCTCATTACTTGCCTCCTTAATTGCCTTGGTTAATTTTAAAGTCTAGCTGAACTTGTAAACCAACTTGCTTTTGTGGCTTACCGTCAATAATTTTAGGACGGTATTTCCACTTGCTCAAGGCGCGTTTAGCTTCTCTATCGAAAATACGTTTAGGGTCTGCGTCAATTACTTCAACATCAGTAACCCCACCCAATTCATCGATTGAGAATGAAAGTTGTACCCAACCTTCTTTGCCATCACGTGCTGCTTGTGTTGGATATTTTGGTTCAATACGAACGATTGGTGTCGCATCACCGTCTCGTCCGAATGCCCCTGGACCACTTAGACCACCTGCCGAACTTCCCACATCAATGCTTGGCATGTTAAATGACATAGCACCTGGATTTGGGTTGTTATTTTCCGGCTGTGGCGGCTGCGGTTTAGGCGGCTGCTTTGGCGGTGGAGGCGGCGGAGGCGGTACTCGCTTCCGTTCCTGCACCTTAGATTCAGGCGGATTCGTCATAATTTCGACTATGATCTGCTCTTTTTGTTCCGTATTACGGTCAGCCCCACCAGAGATGAGGAAGGCCATGAAGTAGAACAAGCCGAAAGTAACTGCCCCACCTGCAATCAGTGAAAACAGAAAACGAATCATTACTGATCTCCAGCTATTGAAATTCTCAGGTTGTCGCCCGTCGCTTTGATCTGGTCCATAACTTTAACCACTACGCCGTGTTTTGCATCTTTATCAGCTTGCAAAATTACAACTTCAGTAGGTTGTTCTGCTAATAAACTTTCGATTTTTGCTGAAACACGTTCAACATCAACTTGCTGTTTATCAATCCAGATTTCGCCGTTGTCACGAATTGCAATAAAAATGTTAGCATTTTTTTGCTTCGTAGCTTGGGCCGCTTTTGGTTTATTGACCTCGATACCAGCCTCTTTAACGAACGATGTAGTTACGATAAAGAAAATAAGCATGATAAATACGATGTCAAGCATCGGTGTCATATCTACCGTTGCATCTTCTTCTTCACGAAAACGTTGTTTACGTGCCATATTTAATTCTCTCTCTAGTGATGAGGCATACTATCAACAAGCTTGGCTTTCACCATTCTCGCTCTTGCCTCAAGGCGTGAGCTAAAGAATACTCCAGATAATGCCGCAACCATTCCAGCCATTGTTGGGATTGTTGCCATTGAAATACCTGATGCCATTAAACGTGCATTACCTGTACCTTGGCTTGCCATGGTTTCAAAAACCGCGATCATGCCTGTTACTGTACCAAGTAAGCCAATTAAAGGACAAACAGCTACTAATGTTTTAATCAACAACATACGCTGATCTAATTTTTCAGACGCTTCAGAAATCCATGCTTCACGGATTCTGTGTGCGTACCAAGACGTAGTGTCTTGGCGGGCATCCCACTTTGCTACAATTTCCGACGATAAACGAGGAAATTCTGCAAGTAGGAACCAATAGCGCTCAATCATTAAAACCCACATAAGAAAGAGTGCTATCGCGACCACGTATAAAACCTGGCCGCCTGTGCCAACAAAATCCCTGATAGATTCCCAGATCTCCATCAGGACTAGCATTAGGCTTTCTCCTTCTCCGCGTGAGTAGCAATAATACCTGCGCTTTGCTCATCGAGGATGTGTAATACCGACTTACTACGACCCGCAACAACAGCGTGAAGAAGAATAAGTGGTAATGCAGCTATTAGACCTAGCGCAGTAGTTACAAGTGCTAGAGAGATGTTACCTGCCATGATCTTCGGATCACCTGTACCGAACAATGTGATTGTTTGGAACGTTAAGATCATACCGATTACCGTACCTAGTAGACCAAGTAACGGCGCGATTGCAGCAAGGATTTTAATGATATTGATACCAGCTTCAATGCGTGGCGTTTCACGAAGAATCGCTTCATCAAGTTTAAGCTCAAGGTTTTCAACATCTTGCGTTTTGTTGTCATGGTACACTTTAAGAATACGACCCAATGGGTTATTTGTATTCGGTGTAGACACGTTTTTAAGCTGACTATTAATCTTACTACGAGTAAGAGTAAGGTCAATAAAGCGTACTAGTGTGATTAAGATACCTAAACCTAATAACGCAGTGATGATGTAACCAACTACGCCACCTTGGTGGAAGTATTCATCAAGTGTCGCTTTTTGTGTATTGATACGTAAGATAGCACCACGAGTCGGATCCACATATACACCAGCATAGTTATCAGAAGACGTATTTTCTAAGTCTTTAATACCAGCAAGGATATAACCATCAGGTTGTTTACCTAAAGGCTGAATCGATTTAGTTTCAGGCGAATAGATTAAGTAGCCATCGTCTGTTACTAAGTTGAAGTTACCGATACGGGTTACTTTCTTAACTGTTGCGTTACCGTCAAGACCTGCAACTTCAGTTTCAAAAGTAGAAACTTTAGCTGACTCAGTCATTTCAGTTTGTAGCGCTATCCAAAGCTCTTCAAGTTCACGAACTGTTGGTAACTCTTTAGCAGCAGCTAATGAACGTAAGATTTCAGCACGGCCAGGCTTTTCAGCAGAAACAAGAGATGCTTCGATTGAACCGATTGCATCTTGCGCAGCACGACGTACAACACCAAACATTTCACCTAACGTACCTTGTGCACTTTGAAGAGCAGCCTCTTTCTCAGCTAAGGTAGTTTCGTTTTGTGCATATTGCTTTGTTAAGCTATCACCACGTGACTTTTCAGCCGCTAATTGGCTTTTTGCTTTATTAAGTAACGCTTGCTTATCAGCACGATCTGATAAGAACTCTTGTTCACGTTGCTTATTGATTTTGCCTTCAGAGATACGCTCTTGCTTTACTTGCTCAAGAATTTTATCTAAAGCAGAAGTATTTGCATGTGCATTAAGCGCGGTACCTGCAGAAACAGATAGTACTGCTGCAACAGCAAAACCTTTAAATAGTTTCTTCATTATTGATTACTCCGCGCCAAAGATTGGTAGTTTAACAAGTTCTAATGTCGCTTGCTTACGCGCCATACGAATAACTTCTTTAACAGGTTTTAGGTATTCATCACCTAATTCTTTCCACTGTTTAGTGTTGTTATCCCATACCCATGCGTGTTTTAAGTCAAACGATTGAGCAACGTATGTGATACGACCAAGTTGGCCGAAATCAACGTTAATGCTCTTGCCATCAACTTCTAAAGTACCTTGTGAAGCAGCAACTAAAGAGCTGTATGCAGCTTCAATTGTGTATGCTTCTAATACTTGACGGAACTTCTCTGAAGTCGTTACAGAAGAAGAAACCATTGTTTCACGTAATCTTTCAACACGCGCCAAACGATTGTCACTGTTAAACGGAACGTCCGCTTTGATGAATTGCTCGAGCGTATCGATCATGCGATACATCAAAGGCACAACGTTTTGTTTTGTGTTGTCGATCGTAGCAATTTGACGGTCAAACGATTCAATTTGTGCATTTTGGTCAGCGACCAAACGTGCAACGTGATCGTTGTATACTTTCAATAGCTCAGATTCATCAACAACGCTACGGTACTCAGCTAATAGCTCTTGAGTTTGACCATATACATTGTCAATTTTAGTTTGAGACTTAACCGCAGCCGTTTGAATTTGTAGACCTGCTTTTTGCACGTCATTCAAAGGATCTGCAATCACATTGCTGCTTGCGAATGCAAAAGCGCCAACCAACGCAGTTGCTACAAGACTCTTTCTGATTTTAACAGACATAGTTCCCAACCAATTAAGTAATGTTACTTTTATAATTTAATTACCTCCCGAAGGAGACAACCCTGATATCTTTTAATAGATATCAACCCTCCAATAATGCTAAATGCAATGCATGCTGTCAACTTGATGTTTGGAATTAGATCGAAATAAATTAATTCAATCATTGCAAACTAAAACACAAAAAACAAAGGATTAACATAAATGCAACACCACTGAGTTTTCAGCTGGGATGAAAGCCGCTACCTAACAACAGTTCTACCGTCAGCCATGAAATACAAAACATAAATGTAACATTTTATGTGTAATCTAAGAGGGTTAAAAAAAGTTCATAATTATTTCGAATAAGCGTAATCATTCAGTAAAAAAGCCTTTTTATGCAGCCAAACCTAGGATATATCGCATATAAAAATTAGCAACTGGACCTTTTAAAGGAAAGCGTGGCGTATGATTAAGGCCTAAAGTAATACCCGTTTTCTCTGTAAGACTCAAAGAGTCACTGCCAGTGTTATCAAGATATTAGAAATAATCACATTAAACATGTTGAGGCGATATCCCCTGTTCCTATTTATACCGATTACTAACGTGCCGAACTTATGTATGAGCAATCAGAGGCAAAATAGCACTATCTAATTAAATACTAATTTAATTAAAAACATCATCTTTATTGGTGTTGAGTAGCTGACTAACTATATACAGTTGGTATAAAAAGTTTATTGAGGGACGCAAATATGTACACCGCTTGTATTGAGCAGCATTTGGTCTAGTGAAATAGCATTCAGAATTTAGTGTATATTTATTGAATTTAAAAAAGTAGCGGTAAAAGGTTTATTTTAAAAAAGAATTTGATGAGAGGAATTATGGTGAAACAGAGTCCTGTTTCACCAAGTTGAACCTAGGTTCACATAATAAAAATTATGCTAGTTCTACGTTCTCAGCTTCAGGGCCTTTTTGGCCTTGCTTGATGCCGAAAGACACTTGTTGGCCTTCGCTTAGAGTGCGAAAACCTGAGCCTGTAATAGCGCTGAAATGTACGAATACGTCAGGACCATTTTCTTGTTCAATAAAACCGAAGCCTTTAGCTTCGTTGAAGAACTTAACTTTACCAGTAACCGTGTTTGACATACCAAATTTTCCTGTAAGTCAATAATTAAAATTCAGCCAGATTGGCTATATCCTCCCTGAGTGAATGCCCAATAAATCGCTGGGATAAAGTACAGGAAGAAGTAATAACCATTAACCGGAAACCTTACACGCCGCACATTAACCAAAAAATTCAATACGCAAAAACTCAAAGCAAGTTAAGGTTAACACAATATAATTGTTTTAGCTCTATTAATTGAGAATTATTTTAATGCTTTTAACATCAACTCAATAAAACTGTTCAAGTGATTAATTTTAATACAAAAAGCACACCTTTCTTAGCTGTGCTTTACTGACTTTATGGTTATTTAATCAGCCAATCAATTGTGCTTTCGGCTTTAATTGGCACCACGTGATCATTTCCTAATGGGTAACTTGCTGGCACTGTCCATGGTTGCTTTAGAAGTGTAACTGTATCTGTATTACGTGCTAAACCATAAAAGTCTGGACCAAAATGACTTGCAAAGCCTTCTAGCTTATCAAGCGCACCGGCTTCTTCAAATGCTTCCGCGTATAACTCAAGTGCAGCATGAGCGGTGTATGCTCCGGCACACCCACATGCGGCTTCTTTTTTATCTTTATAATGCGGCGCGGAATCAGTACCTAAAAAGAACTTAGCACTGCCACTGGTCGCAGCACTAATAAGTGCTTGTTGGTGTGTATTACGTTTTAATATTGGTAAACAGTAATAATGTGGGCGGATCCCCCCCGCTAGCATATGATTGCGGTTATACAATAAATGATGTGCCGTAATGGTTGCAGCCACATTATCAGAGGCATTATTTACAAAATCAACGGCATCTTTCGTGGTGATATGTTCAAGCACAATTTTTAAATCTGGGAAGTCTTGTACCACATCAATTAAAATTGTCTCTAGAAATACTTTTTCACGATCGAATATATCAATCGATGAATCTGTCACTTCACCATGGATCAGCAATAACATACCAACTTCTTGCATGGCTTTTAATGCTGGGTAAATCTTTTTAATTGATGTTACACCAGAATCAGAATTTGTTGTCGCACCTGCTGGATACACTTTACCGGCAACGATTTTACCAGTGGCATGCGCTTTTTTGATTTCATCCGCGCTCGTGTTATCAGTTAGATAAAGCACCATCAGAGGCTCAAAATTTCCTTGTGGTCCAGCCGCCATAATACGGTCGCGATACGCTAAAGCCGTTTCAGTACAGGTTGCCGGAGGAACTAAGTTTGGCATAATAATAGCGCGTCCCATATAACGGCTAATATCACGCACTGTATCTTTTAATTGATCCCCATCACGTAAATGAACATGCCAATCATCTGGGCGAGTGATAGTTAACATTGACTGAGTGTCGAAGGCTTGCTTTGTCATTACTTGTTTCCTCGGCTGAATTTAGTTGATCATATGCATATGCCCTATCTGAGTAAAGATTTTATTGCGGTTTTTACTGATGCTTTTTATCAACGGATAGAATGAAAGCACTGAATCATCAATAGTTTGGCGTGCGTTTTCCTTTACGTACATATCTTGCTAGTTTTATTTATTCTTTGTCTAAACGTTAACATTCCGTTAATCTATAGATTCATTAATGACACAAGACGGTATATTCACGCGTGGCATATGCAGAATAAAGTAGAGTTATCTTCAGCGCTTGATGCTAAAACCGAGCAACTGAGTATTATTAATCAGTTTTCATCAAGCTTATTACAGTTAGATAAACTCGATGAGCTATTCAACTATGTCACCACTGAAGTAGTTAAACGGCTAGGTTTTGTTGATTGTGTTATTTATATTGCCGATGAAAGTGCTACAACCTTGCATGAAGTCGCATCAATGGGAGTGTCTCCTACTAATAGTAACTATGCCATAGAACGAAAAACCATCGCATTTAATCAAGGCATTACTGGTTATGTTGCTTCAACAGGCAGCGCAGTCATTATTGGTGATGTCAGTACTGATAGCCGTTATATCGCAGATGTACGCCCTGCAATGTCTGAACTATGCGTACCATTAGTTTATAAGCAGCAGGTTTTAGGAGTTATAGACTGCGAGCATCCGGTACGTAACTATTTTAGTGATGCCCATCTTGAAATTTTAACCACCGTAGCGCATTTGCTCAGTGCTAAAATAAATCAGGTCAACACCGTTGAAAACTTGCAACAAACGGTAAGCAAATTAAATGCAGCACAAAAGCTAGAAGGAACGCTTTTACAAATAGCAAATTTAACCTATCAAGCCAATGATTTGGATACTTTTTTAGAAGCATTGCATGGCATTATGACCAACTTGCTGCGCGCTGATAACTTTTTGGTAGGGCTATACAACAAAAATATCGATATTCTCGATATTGTTTACATTGTCGAGGAAGGAGTACGTTCAAATGCCCATAAAAAGATATCAAAAGAGCAACTAAAACATACTGCATCCTATTATCTTTTAAATTCCGAACAGCCTTTACTATTAAATAAAAAAGAATATCAACAACATATAAATGATGGCCACTTTAAAATGGTGGGTCGCCAGTCAGAATCTTGGCTTGGTGTACCATTTAAAGTAAGCGATCATATAAGCGGTGTGATCGTGGTACAAAGTTACGATAAAACTCACCATTATAATGATCATGACCGCACCCTACTGACGTATGTCAGCCGCCAAATTAGTATGGCCATCGACAGACAACTATCTCGCCAAGCACTGGAACATCGCGCTTTGCATGATGAATTAACTGGGCTTGCTAATCGCTCTTTACTAATTGACCGCATTAAGCACGGCATTTTACGGCTTACTCGAACACCCAAAGGGCGATATCATGCGTTGCTGTATCTAGATTTCGACCGCTTCAAAAGCATCAATGATTCATTAGGACATGAAGTGGGCGATCACTTTTTAATCGCCATTTGTAAGTTAATTAAAGGCACAATACGAAATACCGATACATTCGCACGACTCGGTGGTGATGAGTTTGCTATTTTTATGGAAAATATCAGTCGCAAAAACCAAGTTAACGACGCACTAAAACGGATTAAAAAAGTCCTCGCGGAGCCACTTAATATTGATGGCCATTTACTGCAAGCTTCGACCAGTATTGGCGTTGCATTTTGTGAAAACGAAAACGACAAAGCCTATCAGTTATTACAGCATGCCGATGCTGCAATGTACGAAGCTAAATCAACAGGCCGTGGCCAAGTAAGATTTTTTAATAACACCATGCGTAAAAAGCTCAAAAGCCACGCTGATATAGAAAATGATTTACAGCATGGCATTGAGCATAATGAGTTTGAGTTATATTATCAGCCGATCTTTGCTATACAACAATGTAACGTGGTCGGTTTTGAAGCACTCGTACGTTGGCATCACCCACGCAAAGGCTTTGTCTCACCTAATGATTTTATTTCAATAGCAGAACACACCGGGCAAATAATTAATCTCGACCTGCATTTATTAGATCTGGCAGGAAAACAAATAGCTGCGTGGCAACAACAAGGTAAACGTTTCTTACGTGTGACAGTGAATGTTTCCTCACGACATTTTGCAAGCATAGACTTTATCTCACAAATTCATGCTATTTATAATAAATATGAGCTAGCATTAGGCTCCTTATGTTTAGAGATCACCGAATCAGGTTTGATCGAAAACTTAGAATTAGCAACTAAGATAATTGAAGGGTTAGCGCCATTAAAAGTAAAGTTATGTTTAGATGATTTTGGCACGGGGTACTCTTCTTTGGGTTACTTACACCAACTGCCAATTCATGTGCTAAAAATTGATAAGAGCTTTATTGACCGCCTTAAAGACACCGCCACGCCATTGGTTGACGCCATTTTGTCATTGGCATCATCACTTAAGTTAGATGTTGTAGCCGAAGGAATTGAAACTCAAGAGCAACTCGCCATATTACAAAAAACTCAATGTGATTTTGGCCAAGGCTTCTTAAAAGCTAAACCCCTGCCCGCCGATCAAGCAATTTTATTGATTGATAAACCACTTTAACAACCATAAAAAAAAGCCTTGATTAATCAAGGCTTTTTATAAATTAACAACTGGCAGGATCAGCCAACCAACCAATGTGCCATCAGGGCAATAACGGGTAACGTGATCAAGGTTCTGAGAATAAATATTACAAATAATTCAAATATATTGACTGGGATTTTACTACCCAATAAAAGCGCGCCCACTTCTGACATGTAAATCAACTGGGTTACACTCATTGCCGCAATAATAAAACGAGTAACATCACTTTCGATCGTGCCAGCAGCTAATATTGACGGAATAAACATATCCGCAAAGCCAACCATGATCGTTTGCGCAGCAGTTTCTGCTTCTGGGATTTGTAATAACTCTAAAAATGGGATGAACGGTTTGCCTAAATAAGCAAATATCGGCGTATATTCAGCAATAACTAATGCGAACGTGCCCACAGCCATAACCACAGGTAATACTGCAAACACCATATCTAATGCGTTGTGAATACCTTCTTTTATGGTACCAGCAAAGCCCGGTGAGTTTTTAGCTTTGTGCAGCGCTACATGTAGCGCATGTTTGAACACATTTTTGCCATGTGGCACGCGTTCTTTATGCTTATCGGGCTGACTTCCATCAATATATATATCTTTTTTAAAGCTCAATGGCGGTATACGTGGCACGATCAGCGCAGCAACAACCCCAGCTAAACAAACGGTTAAATAAAACGGGGCAAATAATTTTTCCAGCCCTACTTGGCCTAATACCACCAAACAAAAAGTAATTGATACCGCGGAGAACGTAGTACCGATAATCGCCGCTTCACGCTGAGTATAATGCTTTTCTTCATATTGGCGCGCGGTCATTAAAATACCCACACTGCCATCACCTAGCCACGAAGTTGCACAATCAACAGCACTTCGCCCTGGAACGCCAAATAACGGGCGCATTACTCTAGTTAATAACGTGCCTACTAACTCAAGCAAGCCAAAATTCAACAATAAAGGCAGTAATAAACCCGCTAAAATAAATACCGAAAATAACACCGGCAATAAATCTTTTAGCACTAAGCCACCGGTATTTCCTGATGTAATACCATCGAAAAGTGGAATTAAAAACTCTGGTAACGTCGATTTAAAATCCGGATTATTAATACTTAAAACCGTTAAGATAATAAACGCCATACCAAATAAGCGGATCACTAGCCAAAGCCAATGCACATCAAAAAGATGCTTTAAAATAGTAGATTTCATTAATACCGCAGGCTTAAAAGCCTTGAAAATCAATGATAAAACACCTGTAGTACAAATAATTAGAGTGATCAACGTATCGGCATACGATGTAATATGTGCTTGCACCGCTTTTGCCATAACAGCGATAGGAATAGTCATTGCCCCGTCCATTGGCACTGGAGTCATGAATAAGAGGACGCCAATCAATGAAGGAACTAAAAAATTAAACCATACCTTAAAGTCAAACTGCGGGTGAGAGGAAGCTAGATTAGACATTATTTTCAACCTGTAGAAACCACAAAAAGAGCAAAAGCTCTTTTTGTGGTGTTATTATTATTTATTATTAAATTTTAATACCGCGTTGGCGCAGAGCACTTTCTAACGCTTGTTGTAAGTCATTCATCGTACCAGGCTCTAACGTTGTGCCTTCATCGTCCATCCACGTTAAGCTAGTACCACCTTCTTTGGTGCGACTGACTAAGATTTGATATTGGCCGTTTTCAATCGGCAATTCAGCAAGTTCTTCACCCCAAATTGAATCCCAAACACTTGATTCAGGTTTGTTGTAATCAGCCGTGATCAAACCACGTTCTTGATCAATTTCAACTATCGTAAACGATAGGCGCTCAAGAAATCCTGAGAAACGATCAAATATTACAAAGTAATCCTGTTCAGTTACCAGTGCCGCATTGCCTTTATTATCAAAACCCATTTCCAGCGAAATAATGCCTTGTTGTTTACGTATTTCAACTTCAAGTTGACGATAGCGATAATCAAACTCAGCCACTACTTGGTTCAGTGCACGCACTTCTAGCTGCTGTTGTAAAACTGGTGTCAATGGCACATCTTTACTTTTATACTCAGCTAACTTAGCGCTTAATGAAGCTGTGCGTTGATGTGACTTTTCTTCAATAGTAAAAATAAAACGTTGCTCAGATACCGCAGTATCGCTATCCCATAACCAACCTTCTTCAGGTTTAATTATGGCATACCAGTCAGTTTCTATTGAACCTAATAACTTATCTTGTTTGATTGCCTTTGTTTGGTGTTCCGCTAACACAGCGTGCACAGAATCCCAAATAAACTCATCTAAATCGGCAATACCATCGTTTTTATCAAAATAAACGCGTGCTTGTTTATCACCTTCTTCAACCCAACTGCCTTTTGCCACAGTTAATACTTGTGCTGGGGGACGATAGTTTGTTGAATCCGGATTATTGTCATATTCCGCCACATCCATTTTATAAATGGGGTCTAAAGCTGGCTGAGCCAATTGTCCTGGCACTTGTACCGGCTCACTGGCACGGTAATTACGTTTTTGATGCGCTTCGTCAGTGAACACACCACATCCTGACAAGCTAACCAATACGCTTACAGCAAGCGCTTTTGGGATCCAATACTGCACAGATAATTCTCCTTAGCATACCCTTAATTGTTTTAACAAATATATGAGTGGGTTATGCCGATTTGGTTCAGTGTAAAGTCAATATTAACTTTACGTATCTTGTTTTTATGCAAAACCCGTTACTTTGGGGTACGGCTAAACGTAAGTGTCAGCCTGTCAATATGCAAAATTTTAACTATGGTACTTTCCCATGCCACTAAAAACAAGAAACACTGTGCTTTAATAACAGCTTAATTATCTCGGCCTGTAGTTTAGCGATTGTTTTGTGTTAAACTTCGCCGCCGTGTGGTGGTAATTGCCGGCTTAGCTTACTCTGATTGTTATTAATAATATAACCTAGGTACTTGAATTCATGACTGCTTTTTCAAATCATCAGATCGTTTTAACTGCCATTGGCGATGATCGCCCTGGTATTGTCAGTGAATTAACCCAATTAGTCAGTGACTGTCACTGTAATATTATTGATAGTCGCATTGCCATCTTAGGCAATGAATTTACATTTATTATGCTGTTATCAGGTGATATGTCGGCAATCAGCCGCATTGAACACACCCTGCCCCTCAAAGGCATGGAGCTGGGCTTACTCACTATGATGAAGCGGACAGCCAGTCATACTCAAAGTGAATTTTGTGCTGGCTACACCCTCGAATATACAGGTATCGATACACCTGGCACGTTAAGTAAAGTTACCCGCTTTTTTGCCGACAACCACATTAGTATTTGTTCTTTAAAGTCAGATACCTATGACGAAGAAAAAGATACAAAAATGCGCTGTGAACTGGAGTTTAACATTCCTGTTGAGGTTGACATTGATACGTTTAAAGTCCAATTTGAAGATCTGTCGCGTACTCTAAACGTAGATTACATATTTCGACGCATTCGCTAAGGAGCAAAGCATGAACACAATTAATCCATTACAAGCCGGCGACAAAGCCCCCGCTTTTAGCTTACAAAACCAAGATGATGAAACAATCGTCCTTGCAGAGCTATTAAAAGAGCAGCAAGTATTAGTGTACTTTTATCCAAAAGCATCAACACCTGGTTGCACCGTGCAAGCTGAAAACTTACGTGATGAAAAAGCTGTGTTAGCACAGCTAAATACCCGCGTGGTTGGTATCAGCCCTGATCCGGTAAAAAAATTAAAGAACTTTGAAACCAAAAAAGAATTAAACTTTGACCTACTTTCAGACGAAGATCACGCGATTGCAGAAGCATTCGGCGTATGGGGCTACAAAAAGTTTATGGGTAAAGAGTACGACGGCATTCACCGTTTAAGCTTCTTGATCGGCCAAGACGGAACAATAAAGCACTTTTTCGATAAATTTAAAACCAAAGACCATCATCAAGTGGTGCTGGATTATTTGACTAAATAATCGGTGCTAGGTGCTACAGAGTTGAACTTAAGCGTTGCCGATTGGCAACGCTTTTTTTATGCACGAGAGTACGAAATAAAAGCGCACCTACAACATACTTGTAGTTGTTATTAAAAAAACTACTTTTTTACATGACATCGCTAACGGTTTTACTATCAACAAATTGTTCAAAACTGATGATCTTACCCTCTTTGAGTATCCATAAATGGGCGACTCTGGCCTTAAAAAATTTGCCTGTGGCTTTATTGGTTCCGCTATAGCTACCATAAGCAAACACCTTGTCGCCAGCAGCAACATAGTCTTCTACCGCAAAATTATAACCATTCCATTCACTGCCTAACCGTACAAATACATTTTTTTCAATTTCATCAAAGCCTTGGTAGGTTCCGGCATATGGAAAACCAGCGGCTTCCGTCCATTGTGTTTCGTTTGTTATATAACGCTTGAGGTTTTTACCGTTTTCTTCTGAGGTCTTACCTTCATAAGTACTTTTTACAATATCAAGATTGGTCATCGATTTAGTCTCCAGATTAAAACTATTGTAATGTTCTAATGACGATATTTTGGCAGTGGTACTGCATGCTTGAAGCATAGCCAAAGCCATTACTATCGTGATTACTCGCTGAATTCCCCCCATGAAATGAAGCCTGTACAAAGAGTTGAACAGACCTTTCAAACTGCAAGCAGCTTGAAAAGCCATAAATAAATTTAAGCTGTAGTAATTAGCCCCAAGGCATCTCGCCCATAATAACTTTGGCACTTAACGCCAATACGCTATCGCCGCCAATATTTGGATAGCTTGCTTTCATTTTACTCATCAATTCACTTGAATTAGCTGAAGACTTGGCTGCAGCTTCAAAGTCTTGAATGTATTTGCGAGTAAAGTGCACCGCTTCAATAGTCAATGGCTTATCACCTAACATATGACCAGAGATCACAGTTTTAGGATGCAGCTGCTCAATAACATCAAGGGTTTTATACCAACTTTGACGTGATTCAGGTGTTTGCGTATCTGCTAAAAAAACATGCATGTTGTTAAATACCACAACACCACCCAACATAGTTTTAGTCGAAGGGATCCATACAAAAGTATGTTTTGGATCATGACCGTCAAGACCAACAATATTCACTTTTTCACCATCAACCAATAAGGTGTCGCCTTGCAATACTTCTGGCAAAACTAGTTTTTGCGGTGCGTTTTCTTTAAGAATTGGCCCCCAATAAGCCTTTTTAGGCGCCATTGACGCTTTAATATAATCTCGGGTTTTAGCAGTTGATAATACCTTAGCATCAGGATAGGCCTCGGTGATCACGTCTAAGCCAAAATAATAGTCAGGATCACCATGACTAATATAAATAGTGGTTAATTTTTTACCTGATTTTTTAATCAACTCAACCACTGATTGTGCATCATTGCGCTGAAATTGCGCATCAACTAAAATCGCTTCGGTTGGACCGCTGATCAACACCGAACTAACTGGGAACGTGCTTTTTTGTTGTGGATTAAACACACTGGTTTCAAGTGTTGCACTAACTGCATTGGCTGATACTGCCATCATTGTAGCAAGCGTGCTTGCCTGAATTAATTTAGATAAAAATGTCATAGTAGCCTCTAAAATGTCGCTCATTTAGCGAGTAAATTGGGTGTTTTTAAACGTGTAAAATTATTGGTTAATCAATCGTACTAATTAATTGTTTTACATAAGCTAACCACTGCTGTGGCTGACCGTAATAACGCGAGTGGTCTAATTTAGTAAATGCGCCATCGCCGTGCTCAAACGCAAGTGTTGGAAACCCACTACCGCCAACTAAATTCAACATCTGCCGCGCTTTAATTATTTGCTGCTGCGTTTTTTCGCCACTAAAAAGGTCAAACGCATTTAAAAAAGCCCTAGAGCTAGCACCAAGTTGAGTGGCTATGTTAGCTAAATTAGCTATATCAGACTGAGAACGGCCAAGTACAAATTGATCAACTTGCATTCTATGCAGCATGGCAACAGTATTAAGACCTAAAGATCCACCAGCTAGTAGCGCCGTGATCGGCGTATCTGAATCTAAAATTCGCTGCTTATCATCTAATAGCGTTTCATAATAAGTTGGACTAAATACTTGCCCCGTTAAACTCGTGATCCTGTTATCCATGGCGATTATTTGCTGATGAAAATCAGCTGATAACTGACGTTTATTAGCCCCTGAAAATAAGCCGCCGCCATACAGCTTAATATCTATTGTTGTTAATTGAGTGAGTTCATCAATCAGCGGTGCGACGGCATAACACCAACCACACTGCGGGTCCATAATGAAATGCAAGGTCTTCATTTTATTTTCCTGTCAGCAGTATTAAATTTATGAAACAAGTATAAATTGCAAATATGTTGCAATAAACATCACAACAGGCAATAGTTAATTGCATATATCGAACATATAGGAAATAAAATGGACAGGATCACCGCAGCTCAAGTCTTTGTTAGAATTGTCGAGCAAGGTAGTATGGTCAGCGCAGCGCATTCGTTAGATATGTCGCGCTCGATGGTAACTAGGTACTTAAGCGAAATGGAAAGTTGGGCGAATAGTCAGTTATTACATCGCTCTACGCGTAAACTCACGCTCACCGCCGCAGGTGAAAAAGCTTTTGTAAATTGTCTGTCGTTATTAGATTTAGCCAAACAAGTGTCTATCCCTTTAGAGCAAGATCATGTCGCACAACCTGAAGGGTCGATCCGTATTTCTTGCTCTCAATTTGTCGCCGCTAATTTATTGCCAGCAGTAATTGATCAGTTTTTAGATGAGTATCCCAAAGTACATATAGATATTCATATCAGTAACCAAGTAACTAATTTAGTTGAAGATAGAATCGATCTAGCAATACGTATTACCAATGACTTAGACCCCAATATCATTGCACGCCCGCTCGGTCGTTGCCGCTCAGTGTTATGCGCCACCGAAGATTACCTAAATCGTTTTGGTTACCCTGTTTACCCTGATGATTTGGCCAAACATAATTGCTTAATTTATTCTAATTTTGGAAAAAGTTTGTGGCATTTCAGCAAAGAAGAACTCGCGGTTGTTACTTCAGTCGCTGGCAACTTCAGTGCGAATGAATCAATGCTCTTACTTCAATCAGCACTCAAAGGACGCGGTATATCTTTACAACCTAAACATGCCGTACAACAGTTGATCAATGATAAAAAGCTGGTTCATGTGCTCCCCAACTATGAGCCAGCGTCCTTAGGTATTTACGCCATATACCGTTCTCGCAAACATCAATCTATAGCGATTAGAAAGTTACTCGAGCGCCTAATTGCGCATTTTGAAAAAACAGACACTTAAAAATACAAATAACTTAAAATTAATAAGCGCATAAACCAGCTAATGCTACTTAAACTCCCGTGGTATTGCTCAACCGTTTGATTCAAAAAAGTGAGCTCTGTTTTACTCAATTTTACCCATTGCAAATACTTTTTCGTCAATAACGTAGCTTTACACAGCTTATGCCAGCGTAGAATTATAGCTTTGTCATTAAGTCTATTTGCTTTTTATCATCAACTTAAGTGCTAAGTGCGTGTGATTACTCATCACTGCATACGCACACAGAGAAATACAATGACCAAATTTTAGGCTGGGTGTCTTGCTTATTGTCTTGCTTATTGTTGAGTAAACCAAGACTTAGTAATTCAATTCTAGCGAATACCACTGAAGCGATAACCTCATTTACGCCACTAACCCTTGGTACTTATACTGCTTCGGTTAGTGTAACGGACGATGCAGGTAATACGGTTGTAAAACAGATTTTAATTGCTGTTTCTATGCATGATGTTAGCTGGCTTGGTAGTGTTAGCGGTCGTCTGGTTGATGCTTTAGGGCGCGGCCTTGCTAATGTCGATCTCTTTTCAAGTGAAGCAATAATAGACAGTTTATATTTCTCTACGGATGATAATGGCTATTATCAAGCAGTAATAGGCGTAGGAGCAGAGAAGAAATTTAACATTATGGGTTTTAGCTCTCCATTTACATCTGCTACCGTTGTGAGAGAGCAGCAGGTAACTACCAACCACTTCACCATTGATTTAGGTACAAAAACAGCACTTATTAAGCAAAATGTCCGTATTGGTTTGACAGCTTGTGAAGGTTATAGCGGCCCTACTGAGCTTAAGCTTAAATTTAACTCATTAGATTTCACGTTAGAAGGGGGAGAATTAGATCAGTCCGTTTCTGACAATCAAACAATCACTATTGGCAAAACCAAAGATTTTTCAATACTTGCACCTTTTTTATATCGTGTAGAACCAGATGATTATCCTGTTACTTGGATAAAAAACACCGAAAAAGGAGATTATGATCATAAGGAAGAATGGCAATTAGATTTACGTGCTAACTCAAATGATGTTGTTGAGCACACATTTGAAATCTGTGACCAACTCACCCCATAATGATTAAATCTTGCTTGATAAACCTTTATCGAATTTTCAGCTTAGGTCGATTCAATTTATCTTAATCAGAAAAGCTTTTGTACTAGTACAGAAGCTTTTTTGAGTAGATATCACTGATTTTTAGTGAGACGTTCAAGCTCTATATCACCTAGATACACCAAGATTTTAGTATTGAATATCGCGAAGATAGCCCACCATTACCCGCTAATGAAACCTTTAAAATTAACAAAGGATCTTGTAGTGAATTGTCTTAGATGCAAATTAATCTGCTGCGCCATTTTGGCATTGCCGTGCATTTTGTCAGCGGCTATTTCTATTTTGATATGGAAACCCCTTCGATGAACTGCACGCTTGGCAGAGGTTTTTTACCTGGTACAGGTTGGTTAGGTTTTAACCCCAACCATGGTATTTTGACTGATAATACCCACTTTGCTGTCGCGTCCAGCGCCCCCCGAAAACACCATGCCTACTATGGTGGTATACGGGGCAGCGCAACATCGCAATTAATCACCAACTTAAGTAAAGAAAAACGTCGATAACCTAAAGTCAGGCTAATGCTAAGGCGACAGAAAGGGTGCTGTTTGGCTGGCCTTTGACTTAGCGACATTGGCCGGTGGTCCTTGAGCAACAATATTCCCACCTTCATCGCCCGCACCAGGACCAATATCAATGACCCAGTCACTACGGCTCGCGACCTGCATATCGTGTTCAACCATGATTACGGTGTTACCTGCGTCTACCAGACCATTTAATTGCAACATCAACATAGCGACATCTGCGGGATGAAGGCCATTAGTGGGTTCATCGAGAATATATAAAGTGTCACCGCGTTGCGCCCGTTGCAACTCAGTAGCTAATTTTATCCGTTGCGCTTCACCGCCCGATAATTCGGTAGCAGGCTGACCAAGCCTTAAGTAGCCGAGCCCCACTTGCAACAAGGCATCCAAAGCGCGCGCTATTAAAGGCTCATCCATAAAAAATTCACGAGCTGTTTCGACGGTTAAATTAAGCACTTCAGCGATATTTTTATCTCGATAAATAATATCGAGCGTTTCGTCATTGTAACGCTGCCCTTGGCATACCTGACAAGGCGAATAAACACTAGGCAAAAACAACAATTCGACACTCACAAATCCTACACCTTCACAATTCGAACAACGCCCCTTAGCTACATTAAACGAAAAACGCCCTGCGTTGTAGCGCCTCGCTTTTGCTTTGGGTGTGGCGGCGAATAGCTTACGTACATGATCAAACAAACCGGTGTAAGTGGCAAGGTTTGAGCGTGGTGTGCGGCCAATAGCTTTCTGATCCACGGTCACTAAACGTCGGATGTGCTGTATGCCATCAACAATTTTACCGCTGGTGGCGATTTCTAATTCTTCCTCAAGTAAATCAGTCTCATCATTGGGTGCCTCGACGGTATTTTGCTGACCAAGGGCATCAGACACAAGCTCCACCAGCGCCTGACTGACTAAACTTGATTTTCCTGAACCCGATACACCGGTAACGCTAGTCATAAGCCCTAGCGGAAACTCAATGTCGATATTCTTCAGGTTGTTTCGCTTAACCTGAACTAATTTGAGCCAAGCATTCGGCTGTCTTGGCCTATGTGCTGCACTGTCATCTTTATTAAACACAAATCGACCAGTGTGAGACTCGGTTACCTCGCGTAAGCCCTCAAGCGGACCACTGTAAATAATTTCTCCGCCATGGGTTCCAGCATTGGGACCTACATCAACAATCCAATCTGCATGGCGAATAACGCTAACATCATGCTCTACCACAAATACTGAATTACCCGCTGCGATTAATTCATCTAAGGCACCTAGCAATGCTTGAGTATCAGCGGGATGCAGACCGGCTGAGGGTTCGTCTAATACGTAAACGACACCAAACAGTTGAGAGCGGATCTGCGTTGCAAGGCGCAGGCGCTGTAGTTCGCCCGGAGATAACGTGGGCGTGCCACGTTCTAGCGACAAATAGCCCAAACCAAGTCGAGTAAGCGCTTCAACTCGAGTAAGAATATCGCTGGCAATACGCTGTGCGACGATGGCTTTTTCTCGATTAACGGTGTTATCAGCGGGCTTGCTATTAGCAGTATCTTTTAACCGCGATGCCAACTCAGTCAGCGTCAATTGCGATAATTCACCAATATCAAGTCCAGCAAATTTAACCGACAGTGACGCTTGTTTGAGTTTTTTCCCCTGACATTCGGGGCATTGAGAAATCTGCATAAACTGCGACACCCGCTTTTTGGTGCGCGGGCTTTGCGTTGTAGCAAATGACTGCAAAATAAAACGTTTGGCGCTTGTATAGGTCCCCATGTAATTGGGCTTTTCCCCTTTATCAATTGCTTCTCGTATTTGGCTAATATTGTAGTCTCGATAAACCGGCACTTCAGGGGTTTCATCGGTAAACAAGATCCAATCCCGCGTTTTTTGCGGCAATTTTTTCCAGGGAATATCAACTTCATGGCCCAATGCAATCAAAATACGCAATAAGTTTTGCCCTTGCCATGCTGGCGGCCATGCCGCGATAGCGCGTTCCCTAATGGTCTTGCTGTCATCTGGTACCAACGACTTCTCTGTCACTTCAAATACACGACCTATACCATGGCATCGCTCACAAGCGCCCTCTGGGGTATTTGGCGAGAAGGCGTCAGCGTAAAGTATATTTTGACCTGTTGGATATTGCCCTGCACGGGAATAAAGCATGCGCAAGCCATTAGAAATCGTGGTAACACTACCAACAGATGAACGCACCGATGGAGTTCCTCGCTGCTGTTGCAGTGCTACTGCTGGCGGTAACCCTTCGATTGAATCAACATCTGGCTCCTCTACTTGATCAATCAAGCGACGGGCATAAGGCGAAACAGAATCTAGGTAACGACGCTGAGATTCAGCAAACAAAGTGCCAAAGGCCAATGACGACTTTCCTGAGCCAGAAATACCAGTAAAAACCACCAAGGCATTACGGGGCAAATCAACATCGATGTTTTTTAAGTTGTGAACCCGTGCACCTCTAACTTGGATACATTCATCAGGCTCAATACGACTAGGTTTGTTTTTTTGTCGAACGATTATTATCTCCTTTTTTGTAGCGTGTTGGCATAAAAAAACCACCTTACGGTTTTATAGATATGGAGGTTGATGATAAATTAGCAAGGCTAAAATTATTCAGCAAAATTGATTGGAATGAATTTATTTTGGCAGGATAAGTCAGGCTTGACTCCTTACCCAACGAAAGAGCCATAACAATTTACCGTGGGTGAATAATATCTATCAGATCACAGTAACCAACTCAATTAAAGGTTAAAAAACAATCAAGTTAATTGTGTAGAACCAGTTCCTAAATGAGTAATTCTACAGCCTGAACGCACGCCTAAACGGCGAGCAACTTATTGCGAGTCCAGCGGCCGCAGGCCGCGATGTTTAAGGAGCTTGTTATGTACCTATTCACTCATGAGCTTATAGGCAATTGGGTACTCATTTTTGTAAGAATCAGAATTCAAATGTTCAGCTAATGAGGCACAAGTATTTTCTTTTTCGGACTGACTCATTTTGTTAAATAGAATGATCTTATTTCTTGAAACTTGCTTTGCCATTTCAAATAGCTGTTCACGCATATCTATTGGAGTTCTATCTAGCCCGTCAGTTAAATTAGCAACCACAGAACTATTTCGAGTCTTCCATTTATCAATAGCTTCTGAAAGTAGCGCTCCTTTTTCAGGTGCTTTCCGTTCGCACATGAACTTTATAACATCTACTTTTTTAAAGTAGCCATATATTATTCCAACTGCCTCTCCCTCATTTTCGGCATCTAACTCAGAGTTTGAGTGAGCAAAACTGGATATCATCGCAGCAAAAACAACTATAAATACTCTCATACTCAACCTAGGCACATAACGTTTAACATATGGGGATTTTAGGAGCGCTTTTTCAGCGAGTAAAATTCCCACCATGATATTTTTGTTAGCACTTAATTGCATATTTCCAATTATCTCTATTGGCATAAAAAACCCAAGTTAAATTTTGAGGGACAAGATACAACTCTAGTATTTCTGTAGATTTCTGAAATTCAAAAAATGACTCAATAGTGAATTGGAAAGAATCACTCAAACGCTTGGGTTCTCCTAACTTATGATAAATCCGCTCGAAAATCTCGAAAGCCCAAACTGATTCAGCATTTTTAAATTCAGGAGTGTCAGTAAATACTTTTGTAAATGCAGCTAAATCGTAAGCGTATAGCTAACGACACCTAGCTTTGCTTAATGTTCCAAGGTAGCAGTGGCTCAAGGTTATCTGGCTGCTCAGCAAGGCGCTGTAAGCAAGTAGAGATATAGTCATGCACCACA
>NZ_JACJFH010000120.1:0-11022 GCF_014164495.1 Pseudoalteromonas sp. SG41-5
CCGCATCATTAGACAGCCACTTAAATGAGAAAGGCTATATAATTCCTGGTCTTGGTGATGCTGGCGATAAAATTTTTGGTACTGTCTAACAGTGGATAACTCTACCTTTTCAATCAAAACAATTTTAACTGGGGCGCAAATGTTATTTGTCGCCTTTGGTGCCTTGGTGTTAGTTCCTTTATTAACGGGGCTTGATCCAAATGTGGCACTTTTTACGGCTGGTATTGGTACCTTGCTGTTCCATTTGGTAACTAAAGGTCAGGTGCCGATATTTTTAGCTTCATCATTTGCGTTTATCGCCCCTATTATTGCCTGCGTGCAGCTATGGGGTGTGCCTGCCACAATGGGGGGCTTAATGGCTGCAGGCGGGGCTTATATGTTGTTAAGTCTATTAGTGAAATTAAAAGGTGTAGCTACCCTGCATAAAATATTACCACCAGTTGTGGTCGGTCCGGTGATCATGGTAATTGGTTTAGCACTGGCACCTGTTGCAGTTAATATGGCAATGGGTAAAAGCGGCGATGGTTCAATTCAGTTGATTGCGTACGAGCAAGCCATTTGGGTGGCGGCATTTTCGTTGTTAGTGACGCTAATTTTCGCGGTATGGGGCAAAGGTGTATTTAAGCTGATCCCTATCTTAGCTGGAGTCATCGCAGGTTACAGTTTATCGCTATATTTAGGGATCGTGCAATTTGATGCTGTTACTAATGCACCGTGGTTTGCAATGCCAGCTTTTACTTGGCCTGAGTTTAAATGGCAAGCGGTGTTATTTATGGTGCCGGTGGCAATAGCCCCCGCTATTGAACATATTGGCGATATGATGGCGATTAGCCAAGTCACCAATAAAGACTATTTGAAAAAACCGGGCTTACATCGCACCTTGTTTGGTGATGGATTAGCTACTACTGCAGCGTCTATATTCGGCGGGCCACCTAATACCACCTATTCAGAGGTCACCGGTGCAGTGATGCTTACGCGTAACTTTAATCCTAAAGTGATGATGTGGACTGCCATTATCGCCATTATTTTAGCGTTTGTGGCTAAAATGGGCGCTGGTTTGCAAACCATACCAGTACCTGTGATGGGGGGGATCATGATTTTGCTGTTTGGCTCAATTGCTGTGGTGGGTTTAAATTCGTTAGTGAAAAGTGGAGAAGACTTAACGGCTCCACGTAACCTCAGTATTGTGGCACTCATTTTAGTGTGTGGCATTGGTGGTATGCATATCGGTGGCAACGAATTTAGCTTACAAGGCGTGAGCCTATGCGCTATTTTAGGCATAGTGCTTAATTTAGTGTTACCAAAGGCTGATAAGCCAACGTAATATTTTGCACATTCAGCTAATGATTTGCACCAAAATAGCGCATTTAATATGCGCTATTTTTTTAACTAACTAAAAAATATAAAGTTATAAAACTGGTCTAGTAACTGCATTTACCTCATTAACAGTGTCATACTGATCAGGAGCGTTTAATGCAAGAGACAAATATTGTGGATATCACCCCATTTTTAGCAAAACATCAGCTGCCACTCAAATATCAGTATTTGAGTGAACAGTATTTCGTCCCACTCGCTGAAGATATTCTCCACAGCAAACCAACTGATGGTCAAATGCTGGTGGCAATCAATGGTTGCCAAGGCTCAGGTAAAACGACATTAGCAGATTTTTTAGTTACTTGGATCAACTGTAATACAGCGTTTAATAGTATTGCGATGTCGATTGATGATTTTTATCACAGCCACGCGCATCGTCAACAATTAAGTAAAGATGTACATCCGCTATTTGCAACGCGTGGTGTGCCAGGTACCCATGATACAGCACTTATGCAGCAGACTTTTACCGCGTTACTTGCAGGTAAAGTAGGGGTGCCTTTGCCACAGTTTGATAAACAAACCGATGATCCAGTTATGCAAGCGTTATGGCCTACTAATAAACAGCCTGTTGATATCATTTTTTTTGAAGGTTGGTGTGTTGGTAGCATAGCGCAACAACCTCATCAATTACATCAATCAGTTAATCAATTAGAACAATACGAGGATCCTGAAGGTATTTGGCGACGCTGTGTAAATAGTTGTTTAGCGAATGAATACCAAGATATTTTTGCAATGATTGATTATACCGTGATGCTAAAAGCACCGTCATTTGCCGACGTATATGGGTGGCGATTAGAGCAAGAGCAAAAATTACTGTCGCATAAAGGACGAGGCCAAGGAACGTTCGATGAGCAACAATTAGTGCGATTTATTTCTCATTTTGAACGTATTACGCGAGAAAATTTAACTCAGTTACCAGAGCAAGTCGATGCATTACTGAGCCTAGATAAAGTACGTGATATTAGTGCCATGAAGCTTCGCGCTGATGATGTTGCAATGCCACTTATTTTCACTGATTTAGACGGTACGTTACTTGATCATAACGATTACCAATGTACTGAGATTGCTCCGTTTTTAAGCCAATTGAGTCGCGCAGGTATCGCTGTAGTTTTTAATACCAGCAAAACGTTTGCAGAGGTAATTTCACTGCAAAAATCACTTGGGTTAAACCAGCCGTTTATTATTGAAAATGGCGGGGCTGTATATATTCCAAAAAATTATTTTTCATTAAAACCAATTGGCTGCGAAGAGCTGGATGAACACTGGCGTTATGCGCTGTCGCCAACCAATAAACAGTTGTACAGTGAATTACTTGAATACGGTAGCGAGTTTAGTGCTTATTACCGTTTGTTCAGTCAATTATCAGCGCAAGAAGTCAGTCAGATAACAGACTTGAGCCTAGCACAAAGCGAACTTGCCCGTATTCGTGAATATTCAGATCCGCTTTTTTGGCAAGGCACAGAGCAACAGCTACTTGACTTTTTAGAAGCAATAAAACCGCTTGGTTATGAAGTGTTAATAGGCGGGCGTTTTATTCATTTAAATCGCAGTACCAATAAAGGTAAAGCGCAAAACTGGTTAGTAGAGCAATTTAAAAAACATTGTCGTCATGCTTTCACCACTATTGCACTGGGTGATAGCCAAAATGATATGGCGATGTTGGATGCCGCAGATATCGCGATTTTAATTAATAATCCTGCCAGTAAAGCCAAGGCAAAATTATCCCACAAACCATGGCGTGTTAGTGAACACCCAGCCCCACAAGGTTGGCTCGATGAAGTAGCAGATCTAAGTGTTATCAAAGCGCAATTAGCGTCTAAACAGGAGCAATCACATGGCTGATTTTTACCAAAATGGCATCATAACAACATTACATAATATTGCCGACCGTCCGCTGGCTGATCTAGAAGCTGAACTCGTTAGCTTTTCAAAACAACGGCCAATGGGCTTGATTTTACCCTCCTTGTACAGTGAACTTGAGGGCTCTGCATTACAAAATATTGTGCAAGAATTGAAACATGTTCCTTATTTGTCGCAAATTACGATTGGCTTAGACAGGGCCGATGAGAGTCAGTATCGTCATGCATTACAATTTTTTGCAGAGCTTGACCAACATCACCGCGTGCTTTGGAACGAAGGGCCACGTTTGCAAGCACTCGATAAAGAGTTGCAAGCGTTAGGCGTCGCGCCGCGTGAACTCGGCAAAGGCCGTAATGTGTGGTACTGCATGGGTTATAAATTGGCAACGGCAAAAGTTGAGTCAATAGCACTGCATGATTGTGATATTTTAACTTATGACCGTAGTTTATTAGCGCGATTAATTTATCCAGTTGCTCACCCGCGGTTTAACTATGAATTTTGTAAAGGCTTTTACCCTCGTACTGCTGATGGCAAGATCAATGGCCGTGTATCGCGTTTACTCGTTACTCCTTTATTGCGTTCATTTAAAACCATTTTAGGCAGCACTGACTACCTTGAATATATGGATTCATTTCGTTATCCGCTGGCGGGGGAATTTTCGTTTCGCCGTGATGTGCTCAACGATATTCGTATTCCTAGCGATTGGGGCTTAGAGATTGGCGTACTGTCTGAAATGTACCGTAACTACTCACACAATCGCTTGTGCCAAGTAGATATTGCAGATAACTATGATCATAAACACCAAGCGCTGTCACTGGATAATCAAGCGGCTGGCTTATCAAAAATGTCGATAGATATCACCAAAGCGCTGTTTCGTAAGTTAGCCACGCAAGGAGTGACATTTACCACGGAAACCATTCGGTCACTTAAAGCAACTTATTATCGTATCGCACTGGATTTTATTGAAACTTATCATAACGATGCCATGATGAACGGCTTAAAACTCGATATTCATCAAGAAGAAAAAGCAGTAGAAATGTTTGCGCAAAACATTATGAACGCAGGTGAGCATTTTTTACAGTATCCAATGGAAGCGCCATTTGTACCCAGCTGGAACCGAGTTGCTTCAGCAATGCCAGATGTGTTTGCGCGTTTAGAAGAAGCAGTAGAGCTTGATAATAAAGAGTTTTCATAATAATACTTAAGCAGAGAAGTAATTACAGATAAATAATTAAAAATTAGTATAAACAACGGGGTAGGGTAATGAGTAAAGCGTTATTTGAACAACGGGTTGAACAGCACCTGACGAGTATATATGAGGGTGTTGACTTATGTATGAGTATTGATGCGCTTGCAAGCATGTTGATCACTACCATGTTAAGAGACGACCCGGTTCGAGACCCTACGCCGCATAAAAACCGCTGGGATCAGCAAGATGTAATTTTGATTGCTTATGGCGATTCAATTATGCGTTATCGCGATGCAGATCAAGCAGTTGCGGTACCGAGTGAACCACCGTTACATACCCTTCATCGGTTTATGAAAAACCAGTGTGCGGGAACGATTAACGCGTTGCATATATTACCTTTTTATCCTTATAGCTCTGATGAGGGCTTTTCGGTAATGAACTATGTACAAGTGAATGAATCTCTTGGTAGTTGGGATGATATTCAAGGAATAGCTCAAGATGTAAAGCTAATGGCTGATTTAGTGATCAACCACTGCTCTAGTCGCAGTCGTTGGTTTGAAAACTTTATTCAGGGCAAAGAGCCGGGGTTAAGCTACTTTAAAACAGCTAGCTTAAATGACGATCTATCTGACGTTGTGCGACCAAGAACATCACCGCTACTTAATACAGTGCAAACGGCACTAGGGGAGCGCCATGTTTGGTGCACATTTAGCCCAGATCAAGTTGACTTAGATTTTGCTAATCCATTAGTGCTTAATGAATTTGTAGGTATTATTCGCCATTACTTGGATAATGGTATAAAGATATTTCGCCTTGATGCTGTGGCTTTTTTATGGAAAGAACTTAATACTTCTTGCATTAATTTACCGCAAACACATGAAGTGATCAGATTACTGCGAACGCTAATAGAGCATGTGGAGCCAAGTGCAGTTATAATCACTGAAACAAACATTCCTAATCGTGAAAATTTATCTTACTTTGGTAATGCCAATGAGGCACATTGTATTTATAACTTTTCATTGCCGCCTTTGTTATTACATACCTTGCTCAGTGGTGACAGTAAAGCGCTCAAACATTGGATGATGAGCATGCCGCCAGCGCAAAATGGTACTGCCTACTTTAATTTTATAGCTTCTCACGATGGAATTGGCTTACGTCCTGTCGAAGGGTTGCTTGACGAGGATGAACTAGGGCAAATGGTCAATACGGTTAGTCGCTTTGGCGCAAAGGTGTCAATGCGCACAGCGAATAATGGCACCAGCTCACCCTATGAACTTAATATTGCGTTATTTGATGCCTTACAAGGCACTCATAAAGGCGTGGATAAGTGGGGCTTACAACGTTTTACCTGTGCTCATGCTATTATGTTTGCCCTCGAAGGCATTCCTGGGCTTTATATTCATAGTTTACTTGGTACCACCAATGATTATGAACGCTTTGAAAATAGCCAGCATAACCGCTGTATTAACCGTCATCGTTGGCAAGAGTCGGCACTACTTGAAAAGCTTGCCGATCAATCAAGTCATCATTATCACGTGTTTACTCAAATCAATAATTTACTGGCTATTCGTAAGCAGCAAGATGCTTTTCACCCTAATGCGACGCAATTTACCTTACATTTAACCGGTGCTTTATTTGGTTTTTGGCGTCAAAGTATAGACCGTAGGCAAAGTGTTTTTTGTGTTTATAACATTAGCGATGAGCCTCAGACTCTGCTATTAGCTGATCTGAACTTAATTGATACTGAGCAGTGGTTTGAACTTATTTCTGCTCAGGCAATAGAGCAGGGGCAACAAAGTATTGAACTTGCGCCTTATCAGCCGCTATGGCTATCGAATCGACAATAGTTAGCTATTTTACTGGAAAACGGCAGAGTTACTGTAAAGGGCTGTAAATCCCCTTTACAGTGTTATTTATTAAGGGCTTTGACGAGGTTATCTACTGTAAATGGCCTCGGATCTGAGGCAGTTTTACTAAATTGAGCAAAATCAATGTCGGCTAAATCAGTTTCATTTATGTGCTTTACAAGAGGTATGGTTTCAGTAGTAAGGTTACTGAATATGGATAAATATGAATGATTTAGGGGAACTCGAGTATTTTCATTATGATGATCAACTATATTAATAAGTGCATAGGCACCTAGTAACACACGGCCACCCAATGTTATATCCAACGCTTTGATACCTTTTGGTACAGAGTCCCAATTCATCCCACCAACAATGACCTTATGTGCACTTGTAATGCTCTTTTTGCACCAAACCCAATTGCATCATTGGCGCACCAAATAATATTGATCTCAGGAGCAAACTCCATAAACGCTAACGTTTTTATATAGCTTTCCTGTTCAGACCAATTGGCAACCTCTTTTCCAATAAAGTTAACATCTTCATGTTGCTCAACAAATTCAGTTAGGCCTGCAACACGTTCTACCGATGCAGGCGTTGTATAATCACCCATCAGAGCGAGTATATTAGCAGGTTGAGTTGATGTGGTTGTGTGTTTTATAAGTAACTGTTGTGCAAGAGCTTCCCCTGCAGCATAATTATCCGGTATGACGCTGCCAATAATATTAACGCCAGCTCGTTTTAATGATATAAATTTTCCGATAGCAGGTCGGCTATATAAAAAATAAATAGGGATATTTCTGGTATTTAATTTTGCTAAGTATTTACTGACAACGCTTTTTTCATCTACCACAACTAAATAGTCAGGCTTGTCTTTAATTGCCTGCCTAATAAGTTCTTTCATTAAGATATGATTACGATTCGCGTATTTTATGTGCAAGTTTATATCTAAGTCATCCGCCGCATTTAGCATAATCTTAGATACTTTGAACCAAAAGTTACCCGTTGTGTTTATTTCATCTGATGAATCTGCAAAACCAGGATTTACAAAGATAATATCTAATTTGGCAAAGCTCAGAGGGCTAACAATTAAACACAGTAAGAGAATCCACCATTGCTTTTTCAATCTTCGCATTCGCTCTAAACCCAAAACACATCTCATCAACAAAAACGAATTCTAACACAAAATTAATTTTCACCACACTTAGAGTAAGGTTATATTCATAGCTGCTGGAGTGTATAATGATTTTTCATCTTTTTTGAGTTGTAACTGTTAGGATTATTATGAAAGTATTTCTGTGTCTTGTGGCACTGCTGTTTGTTCCGAGTTTATTTGCTAACGACGATTTAGATCTTGAAGCCAACATGAAGAATATGGGGCTTGCGTTCAAGCATACTGTTGAAGCAACACAACTACAGGAGTTTAATACCGCGATCGATGAATTTATGATATTGGTTAAGCGAAGTAAAACAGCCACTTTTCACAAAGAGGCTGAGCAGTCACTGCAAGGTTTAGATAAAGTGATCGCAAAAGCTGAACTTGCAAAAAAATTAGCGAATGAGCAAGGACTCGAAGCAGCCAAAGGACCGTTAAAAGCCATTGATGGGCTCCGTAAGCAATACCATAAACTGCATGAGCCACCAGGGTTTTGGGAGCTGTTGTTCGGTAAGTAGTGTTAGATTGTATTTAAGTTTAGCCTTAAAGACTGTACGCCTATATCAAGGTGTACAGTCTGTGATAGTTGTTTATTTTCTTCCTTTCTTTTTCATACCTTGCACTGCTTTAAAGCGTGGATTGTCTTTACAGATCACAAAAACGCGTCCTTTGCGTTTGACAATTTGACATCCCGGGCGGTTTTTAGCACTTTTCAATGAACTCAAGACTTTCATGATTATTTGCTCCCTAAGTTTTTAAAGCGGCGATTAAACGCAGCAACTCGACCATCTGTTGCAACAGATTTTTGCTTACCGGTATAAAATGGATGTGAGTCACTTGATACATCAATAGGTACGTAAGGGTATGTCTTGCCATCTAACTCAACGGTTCGATCAGTTTTAATTGTTGAACCAATAATAAAGTAGCTATCGGCGGCCGTGTCATGAAAAGCAACCGTTTGGTAATCAGGGTGAATATTAGGTTTCATAAATAGCCTTTTACTGGAAATTAATGTTATGTGATATTATCACTATAATTTATAGTAAATAAGAATTCTTTGCAAATACTATTTTTGAGTTGTTGGTAAAGTAGCTGATTTGATGTTTATTCACACAAACAAGTTAAAAAATCAGCAGTTGATTTAAAAAAACTAGCTATTGGGAATTAGCCTGTTATAAATAATAAGTAATCAAGAATAGGAGTCAGATTATTATGAGTGGATCAGCCCAGCAACAGCATAGTAGTGAACAAAGTCAGGAAATAGATCAGGGCGTCATGGAGACATTACGTAGTCGTGATCATAGTGTCCTAGCACAACAAATAGACCCATTAAGCTGCACCCATAATGACATTGTTGAATTGCTTGCACAGTATTTGGCATTAAGTGATCAAGACGATGATGAAATTTTTGATGCTTGGTTTGATGGCCTTAGTAAAGCGCAACATACGGTTTTAAAAGTATTTGAAGTATATCGCGGTCAGTTTGAGCATCAAGAGTAACTTTTACATATTGGATAAATTGGTTCAGAGTTAATCTTTATAAGGCAATTTGCATTTCTTGCTATTATAGCTGGTCCAAATGCTGCACAAACTCAGCTTGTTAGTAGGCAAGGTGTAATACCAATCGACTTAAATATTTAACCATTCTAGCGAGCTAAATAAAGCGCTAACTGCGTTATAATTTTTTCAATTAGAACAACTGCATGTCAAAATTTACGCCTTGTTATCACTGTATTTATCTGTCGCTATAAATGGTCAGTAACTTAACACGATTGGTATAAAGTTAAGATAGCTTGAGCTTATTTTAATGCACCTTCGCAGCAGAGCACGACAAAGAACAAAACCAGTACGGTATCACATAGACCATTTCGACAGCGTAACCCGTTGGACAATAAGCGTGATCTAATGGTGGATAATGCGAAAACAATTACAAGCAGCAACAAGTTTTAACGAAAAGAGCAGGGTGTTGTTTGGTGGTTATCTGAGCCATCGAATAAAAGCCAGTGAAAATGACGAATAGCTCTATTTTTGATAGGTAGAAAAGTGCCAGAGGCGGGTTATGTATATAACTCGTCTCTGCCCCAAGATGAGTTAACATAATTGCACTAAAGGGCTGCTTTGAGCTGTGAGTCCAACCAGTCATTGAAAGTGGCTAAATATCGTCGTTAATTGATTAGTAAAACTGCTCTTTGCGCATATATTCATGAAAATGAGCGACGCGCGCATATTGTTTTATTTAACTTTTCTTTAAAGTTTTAGAAAACTTGATGATAGTAATACCTTAGGTTATTTGTTAAAACTATATCATACAGAAAAATGAGCGTGGCGTCGGCAGAAATATGCGCGATGAGCGCACTATTAAATTGTTAGCTAGCAAATGAGACCAATATACAAATTCTTGATCATTGTTGAAGCCATAATTGGGTTCGGTCCTTTAGTCATACTGTTAGGGCTAGGCTTAATTACTATACCCATCTCAATTATGGGTATATTAGATGGTTATTATGGTGCACTGGTTATGCTACTTATTGAGGTTGGAGGCTTTCTGGGCATGTTCGCGCTTATCTCTGTTTTAATGCATATTCTAGAGCCAAGCAGGTATTTTTTATCGTTTGCTAAATTACGTTTATTTATAATCTGCGGCTTTTGCTCAATCCTTGGGTTTGCATTTATGTCAGGTATAAATATCAAATTCATTTGGCTTCTTATACCAATAGCTGTTGCCGTACACTTTATTTATTTAGGCCGCATATATGTGTTTGCTGCTAGCTAACAAACGCTTTAACCAAGGACGCAAAACAGCAGGCTTGCGCTCCTTCGTCGCTAATTTTAGCCTGCTATTTTACGCCGGTTAAGCGAGGCGTTAGCAGTCTAAAGGAGCCGACTTGCGTATTTTAACTATTTTATTTCTTCTACATCTCACGGTTGGATGCGCAGTTCATGAAATTACTTTTATGAAACCGGAGGGAGAGTTTGGAAAAGCTTCAAAAGATGGATGCGGTCAAATTCCTTTAAATTTCATTTACGACGACCCAGCGACTAAGTTCAAAGTTTTGTTAAATGCTAGGGCTGTTTATCTATCATTAGTCGTCCCCGAAGGGGGTATAGTTGAATGGTATGATTCTTCGATGTCAGTGGAAGTATCAGGTTTAACTGAAAATATAATTGCTGAGCCACTAATCAAAGATGAGCGTATCAAAGAAGTTTGCAGCGGTATTGGGCTATTTAGTTGTAAGAAGTACGACCAATACTACCTCTTCGTTGAGGCACCACAGATATACGAGCGTGACAATGTCAAAATTAAACCGCCTACACCATTAGTAAATGGTAAAGCGATTAAGACTTCAGAAATAAATTTTAAAAAGGTTACAGAAAATATTGTACAAGCAATCAACTGCTAACAATCCAATCAATCCGACCTCAACTCGCTGCGCTCATTGCGTCGGCTTATTGGGGCGTTAGGAGCAAAGGACGTGAGTGCATATTCTCACCAGCTTTGATCACCCAATGGCATTAACTTTGATCGCTTATTCTCATTAAGCTTTGATCACGAAAATTACGCGATAATGATCACTTTTGTGTTCTTAATGATTTTGCCG
>NZ_JACJFH010000121.1:0-10928 GCF_014164495.1 Pseudoalteromonas sp. SG41-5
ACTTGAACGGCACCGATGTATTTGGCGAGGCAGGCTTTATGCAGTACGATTTAAAGCAAATACAAGATAAAACTTGTCCAGAATTTTCAAAGTAGCTCCTCAGTATTCAGCCGCTCTATGAGCGGCTTTTATGTTTATAGCACCTTATACTTTCAATTTAGTGTGGTTGATTCACATCTAATATTCTTGATTAACTATAAAAACAAACCTACAACTCACTAATCAACAAGTTCCCTACCCCTTATATTAGGATGATTGCTGCTTTGTTTTCGGTATTCATTAGGAATTTCACCCACAATACTTTTAAACACCCGGTTAAAAGTCGCTAAAGAAGAAAAGCCGCTTTCAAGCGCGATGCTTAAAATGCTCCAACCTTTAGCATCCTCACTTGCCAATAAAACTTGCGCATATTTAACACGATATTGATTAATAAACAGATTAAAGTTGGCTACTTTGTAGTGATAGCGAATAGCTCGGCTGATTTTATATTCAGGTACTTGTAATACTTGAGCAAAATCTGAAATTTTAAGATTTGTTTGCAAGAATAGCTGTTGCTTATTGATAAGTTGATCAATGCCATCGATTAATTCAGGGGCAACATCGATTTGTTCATGTTTATTGGTGTTTTCAGTTATCTCAATGTCATTAAAAATACTAACTGTATCGCCCTCATTTTTAATACCTTGGCTATTTTTATCTCTCGCTTGAAGAAACATTAATGTTTGCATCGCAAGCACAATTAGTAGTGCAGATGAGGTAATAATAATGGGATTATATAGCTCAATTTCAGTCTTACTAAACATTAGCTTAGGTAATACACTTGCATTAAACACAGCTAAAAACCAAGCGCTGGCAAAGAGCACTGATTGCATTTTTTGTGACACTGTTTTTTCACTGTAGCCTCTTATTGCCTCCCAAAAAGAGAGCACAAGTATGCTTGATGAAAGCAATATGGTTACTTCATTCACCCCTTGCTTTAAGCGCCACATTATATCACTGGTAGGTAATGGCTGAGGATCAAAACTCACTAAGTAATGCCATGTTTGGTTAAACATTATCAAGCCTGCAATAGTTGCAGCAAAAACGATATGCCTGCGAGAAATTGGCTTGTTTTCACGAAATAACGCTCTAGCAATCAACCATGAAACATTACATGTAGCGCAAGTAAATAGCCCTATTAGGTATTGATACCCTCCGACACTTGACGCACTGAGTTTTTGCGCCCCAACCATACAGAGCGAGCCACAAAATAGTGCAAACAAATAGTGAACTAGCTGCTTATCTTTTTTCAGTGCATTAAATAACATCAACCCCATGCACACAAAGACGAGAAGGTAATAAGGAGAATTATTTTGCATAACAGGTCGCTCTTAAAATGACGTTGTATAAACAACGTTGCTTTAACTTGGATAATACAAAGTAACTCTAGCGATGGCAAAAAGACTTTGTTAGTGAATGTGTCAGTAACTAATTAACTAACCGTAAAAATTATCCATATATCGTTGCTCAAGTTTCGAATTTGAGAAGTATTCGCCCTGAAAGTCTTTATATTTGGCTATTGAAACGATTTAATGGAAAAGTACATGTTAATGCAAAAAATGAAAACAACCCCAAATAGGCTGCTCGAAAACAGTAAAAAAATATGGTTTATTTGCTTACTAATGGCACAAGGTTGCTTTGTAATTTACCTTATTTTGGGGTATGCCCTGACTAGCGTTACTACAGGTTTATCTGGCTGGGTCCGCCTTAACAATACCGCCTATGTTGCGAGCGACCCCATCGGTAATTTAATCTATGCCACGCATGTGCTACTTGCCGTAGTAATGATAATCGGCGGGAGTTTGCAATTAATCCCCGCAATAAGAGCAAAATATACTAAGTTTCATCGCTATAACGGGCGCGTATTCGTACTGTTAGCTTGTACCATTTCAATCGCAGGAATGTACCTTATGATTGTTAGAGGCACAGTAGGCAACCTGCTAATGCATAGCCTGACAATGTTTAGTGGTGGTATGGTTATTTTATCGAGCATATTTGCAGTGCTGGCTGCTAGAGGGCGTAATATAAATTCACATCAAATATGGGCAATTCGTTTATACCTTGCAGCAAACGGCGTGCTATTTTTTAGGTTAATGATTTTTGCCTGGTTTTTAACGTTTGGCTCACTCGGGATTGATACTACAACGTTCACAGGCCCAACCGTGTTAGCTGTTAGCGTATGTTCTTATGTGATGCCATTGCTCATTGCTGAACTGGTTAGGTATGCGGGGAAAACATCTAATAAAATGATAACAATCGCCACCGCAGCTTTAATGATGTTGATATCCATTGTATTTTTAGTGGGCTTATTTGGTGTAGTGTTAGCAAATTGGTACCCAGCGATAGTTGGCTAATAGCCACATAATTATTAACAAAATAGAAGGCCTAACCCAGCAATCTATTTCAGGGAGATGTGGGCTCTTTTACGGTAGTTGCTAAATCGATATTTGGGTCAGTAATACGCGCAAAAATAAGCCCGAGCTTATCAAGTGGAAATCGGTTGCTGAGTTGTTGATAAGAACCTGGGATCAACTGCTGATCTTTTTGCTGTGCAACCACAAATGAGAATACATAATAACCTTCAAGGCCCATTCTTAAATCACTCATAATGACTTGCTCATCTTGTTGATACACCCCATAAAGGCCTTTAGTAAATGCTTGCAGTAGCTTGATCTGCCTTGCATCATCAAGCTTTGCTAGTAGCGTATTTTCGCTAGGGTAAAATTGCATATCAACGTTGTCTGCGTCATCAAACACAGAGGCATAAATCTCATAATGCCCAAACTCGGTAACGGCCACAGCCCGCCACAACAAGGTATTAAATGGCGTTGGTGTACTTTCAAAGTGCTTAAATATGATATTTTGGGTATTTAGTGCCTGATGTATTTTATCTTCGATATGCCATTTAGCCGCCAACCCCCAAGCTAAATAAAGCGAACTGACGATTAACGCAGCAGTATTTATACGCTGTGCGTAAGGCCACATCCGCGCCAAGCAAAGCACTATACAAGAGAGCAACAATGGCAAAGTATACGCAGGATCAATAATAAATATGCTCGATATACCAAAGGGGTAAGTCGTCAGTGGCCACAGCAACTGTGTACCATAGACGGTAAAACTATCGAGCAATGAATGGGTACTCAAAATTAAAAACATGGCAACCGACCAACGCCTCAGCGATACACCCTTAGCCCAATTCATTTTAAGTAAAAGCCATGCAAACAAAGGGCTCACTAGCAGCTGTATAAGCAAAGAATGACTAAAACTGCGGTGATAGACAAAGTTTTCGACATTACCACCAAAATTAATGAGCACATCTAAATCAGGTAACGTGCCAAACGCCGCCCCAACTAATAACGACTTACGGCCCAGCTTATTACCTAATACTGTATAAGCAACTGCACTACCAAGCACAACCTGTGTGAGTGAATCCAATGAAAGCCTCTTTTCAAAATCAATTAAAGCATAGACTTATATTGTACTGTTGTAGGTCTTGTGTCGATCTCAATGAGTGATTAGTTTTCTGGAGAAGCTATAAGTTATGTGGATCCGCAAAAGAAAAATCCACCCCAGCTTATCAGCTAGATTTTTAAAACCGCCAATCCAATTACGATTGTATTTTAGTAAAGAGTCAACCCTGACGTCATGAATTCGAAGATTGTCTATAATCCTATTTCTATAAAAATCAATAAAATAGGTAAAGCGACTGCGCTCTACCTATTTATTTAAAAACAAGTATGACTTAGCTGCAACTTTTAACAAATGTCCATGAACTATCACTACCAGGCAGGCTATTTGTATACCAGTTCGCCTTATAAACATTGCCCTGATACTGAATTTGGTCGCCAGCTTCGTTATGTGTGTAAGGGCCTGCAGGATAATGCTTTCTAACCCAATTTGGATACGTTTTTACCTCAGTACAACTTGTTCCTGTTGTAACAGCACAACCCGAGGAATCGACATCAGTACCTTCTGGTGTATTGGGGCATTGATCTTGTACGTCAATTACGCCATCGCCATCTGAGTCTGTAGCCGCACACCCAATAGAATCTACGGGTGTATTCGGCAGTGTGTTAGGGCATTGATCTTGTGAATCAATTACACCATCTTCATCTGAGTCAAGCGGTGCATTATTCATATCCCAATTTAGTAGAATATCTTTTATCTTCTGCCCCGATGCACTTAGTGAATCCCAGCTACCACCAGGAAGAAAGGTTGATGCACCTTCATCTTTGTCATTTAAGGCCCAATTAGCGTGGCTAATAGTATTTGATTTAAGAAAAGCCATCCACGCGTCAGTTTCGTTGCTATTTACACCACCATTACCATCAGCATTGACTGCGCCCCATTCAGTTGCAAATAAAGCAATCCCATTATTTAAAGCCGTCTGCGCCTTATTTCTAAGTGACTCACCATGCGTACCTGCATAAAAATGTAAGGTATAAGCAATATTGTAGCGATCTATCGGGTCTTGTGAGGCAATATCAACATCTTGTGACCAAGTAGGCGTACCAACAATAATTAAATTATCAGGATCTATAGCTCTGATCTTATCAATAACGGTGTTGGCGTAAGGTTTTATATCGTTAGCCCACGATATCTGTAGTGGCTCGTTATAAATTTCATAAATAACGTTGTCGTAGTCGCCATATTTAGTGGCTGCTCGTTCAAAAAACCGGATCGCCATATCAGTGTCGGTATGCGCTTCGTGACTATGAAAATCAATAATGACATACATATCTTCTGCGATTGCTGCATCAACAACTGTATCAAGACGAGTAATATTACCGTCCCAATCGTCATTCAAACTGCCTGAGGTATTTTGTCCGTGACCGATCGCAGCACGAATGATATTAGCGCCAAATTCCTGTTTCGCATTGGCAACCGTTTGCGCGGTATAAAACTTTTCGCCGCCCCAACCTGTATTACTCCAAAATAAGCTTGAACCAGCAAAGCTCTTTGCCTCATCACCAGCTAATATTTGATTACCACTGACGGTTAACTTTTCAACCGCTGCATAACTTGTAGTGGAACAAGCGAGCAATAATGCCAGTGAAAGGCGCTTGGCTTTATATAGTGTTTTTTTAGGTGTACTTCCAATCGTCATAAAATCGTCCTTAAATTAGGTTACCCATCAGATGTAAACTGATATATCAATAATGTCATTAGCAAAAAACTAACAACACAAAGGTAGTACACTGAAATTATAATACAATAATAAAGAATGATTTACTTTATAAAATAATACTAGCGTAAAAGTAACTAAAAATGACCACTCATAGGCTGTCATCTGCAGGGGGGATACATTCAATAAAAAGCGTGAACGATATACACTTTAGTTGTCGCTAAATACCTTAACCGAAAGCGCTCCATTAATGTTTTAAATATCAATGAGTTGCTCTGTTTACAACATACTTGCCAATTTTCTCTGTATTGCTGTTCAAGGTCAGCGCATTCATATCGTTAATTTGATACGCTTAACCTATAAAACAATAAATTTTATATAGCTTGGTACGCACTCAAAAAATCACTGCCTACCCTTTATAAAAAACTAACTCGCTAATTATGAGAAACAACATGTATAAAACAAATCTCTTGGCTCTTTCTTTAACTATGGTGTCATTGCCAAGTCTGGCTGATGACAATACCGATTTAAAAAATATTATTGACCAACACTGGCAACATGCAAAAAGCGAAAAAGTATTTTTTCGCACCGACCCCGATGGGTGGAAACCCAATGGAAATCTGGCTCGCTGGAGTGAGCAAGCCATAAGTAAGCGCCAAACTTATAACGACCAAGTGCTGCACAAATTAGCTGCCATTAACCCAAAATCACTCAATAAAGAACAACTGATGAATTATCGGCTTTTTAAATACGAGCGCGAAACAGAGCAACAAAGTTACCAGTCACTTGATAAGTACTTTCCTATTAACTTTTTAAGCGGCTGGCATACATATTTTGCCGAGGCCCCTGCTAATATGGCGTTTTTAACTACCACCGATTACGACAATTTTTTGGTTAGTTTGAGCGACTACCCACGCTTTAACCAAGAAAACATCAACCTCATGAAAGAAGGCATACAACAAGGCTACACACACTATTGCGAGAGCTTTAAAAATTATCATAAAAGCATCAGTAAACATATCGAAAAAGAGCCACAAAACATTGCCTTGTATGAACCGTTTACACGTATGCCCAACACCTTTAGCCAACAACAAAAAGCAGCCTATCAAGAAAAAGCGAAAGCCCTAATTAGCAATAAAGTGGTTCCTGCTTATCAGCATTTTTATGATTTTTTTGTTGATGATTACATGCCAAATTGCAGAACAGATCCCGGTATTTCAAGCGTTAAAGGCGGGCTTGAATATTATAAGTATGCAGTAAGTTATTACACCACCACACAAGCTACGCCAGAAGAAATTCATGAGCTTGGTCTACAAGAAGTGGCGCGTATTAAAGCTGAAATGCAGGCTATTATTGATTCACTAAACTTTAAGGGTTCGTATGCTGATTTTCTGCAGTTTCTAGCAACTGCTCCACAGTTTTATGCAAAAGACAAACAAGATTTATTAGAAAAAGCGGCTTTCATTACGCAAAAAATGTATGGCAAATTACCGACCTATTTTGGTCATTTACCACGTAATACGTTTACTATTAAAGACTCTGCCAGTCGCGGCGCTTTTTATATGCCACCAGCAGATAACCGCTCTGCCGGCACTTACTTTTTAGCTTCAACCCCTTCGTTGCAACCTTTATATAATTTAGAAGCCTTGAGCCTACACGAAGCGATTCCAGGACATCACTTACAAAATGCAATTGCAATGGAACTGGATGTACCACCATTTCGGCGTACCTTAAGCCATTCAGCATTTGGTGAAGGTTGGGGTCTTTACGCAGAGCGTTTAGGTAAAGAAGCCGGCTTTTATCAAGATCCATACAGTGATTTTGGCCGATTAGGATATGAAATGTGGCGCGCAGTTAGGCTGGTTGTTGATACCGGTATTCACGCATTCGGCTGGAGTCGAGAGCGCGCAATTAACTACCTGAGCGAACATACTGCATTGCCACAAAGTGCCGTAGAAGATCAAATAGATCGTTATATCTCTTGGCCTGCACAAGCGCTTTCTTACAAAATGGGCGAGCTAAAAATACGTGAACTACGTGCAAAAGCTGAAAAAGAACTTGGCGCTGATTTTGACATTCGCAGCTTTCACGACACAGTTATAGGCCAAGGCTCGCTGCCAATTGCAGTACTTGAAGAAGTAATAAATGACTGGATAACGCAACAGCAAAAATAACACCCATTACATTAAATTAATAAGCTATTGCTGAGCTGATATTAGTTAAACAATAGCTTATTATAATCTGCAAGTGTGCTTGCTAGCTCCCCCATGCACAGTTCTAATTTATGCATCCATATAGTTGTATATGGGTTTAGTAAGTTATTGCTTTTATAAAGTTAATCAAAAACATAACACGGCCTGTATATATGGTGTCTATTTATGGCATTACGTTTTAAAATCATCCACCCGATTACAATTGTATTTACTTAATTCAGTAAAGAGTCAGCCCAATTTTGCTATCACTGTTGCTGCATTTTAGGTGCTGCATGAGTCATGAAACGCCTTGCTTAACCTTCCTATTAAATGCCATCTTTAATTGCAACCAAGGCCTCCGACGCATTATGACAACGATTTTTTTAAGTAAATCACAACAAGTCGCACTGCAAAAAGCACTTATCAGTAGTAAGCTGCTAAATAGTAATACTGCAAATAGTGATAGCCCACCATCACTTGAGCAACAAGCGTATAGCCATATCGCCGTCACGCTTTACCGCTTTAATTTACAAAAAATAAAATGGCCCTCTTTTTTAAAAACAGCAATAACTACGGCAACCGACAAATGCCCATGGTTAGCCAACGAACTTGTCAGATGCCAACAAGACTTCCAAGCCAAACCTAATGACGCTGTAATAAGTGAACAAAGTGCATTTATTAATGGTATTTTTAGCGAAGAACTCGCTTATATTGACGCCTTATTTGGAACAGAAGAGCAAGCTGAATAAAGTTTCAATATCAATACAGAAAAATACATATTTTAATTTCTATATTGCCACTTATTTCCAAAATAACTAACAATTACTTTTACTACCGAGATAAGTTATGATTATTTAATATCTAAACTATTTTTCTTTAAAATTAAAAATAGCCTTTTTATTTTTATTAATGAGTATCTATATGTCATTTTTTAAAACGTTTATTCCTGACTTGGATGAACTGGATTTAAATACACAAAAATTAAACAAGTCATTAAAAGATAAGATAAACCGTCGATGGAAAGACACATTTGATAAAGCAACGCTTTTACAACTTTATTCATCACTAATTAAAGAATTAAGATTATTTCGTGAAGGTCAAAGCCAACCTGCGAAATTATATTATTTTTTACAGCTATTTAGTTCATCAGATTATAAAGTTATTTTTGACAAAAAATCTCATCATGCTTTGCTAATGCACACAGAGTTATTAGAGAGTGAGATAGAGCAGCTGTTACTTGAGACCAACACTCAACTGATCCAAAACCCAACGCCTGCAGAGCAAGGTGATTTAAGGGAAATGGTGAGTGATTTAATTTCTTTATATTTTTGTCATCCTTCTTATCACAGTGAAGGATATGACGACTTAAAGCGTATTGGTGGCAACTTAGCATTTAAGTTTTTACGCACTTATCCTTACCAAGATACCAGTAACCTTCTAATCAGTTTATTACCATCAGCTTCAGACCCATTAGAGCAATATACACAATTAATTAATGACATTGTATGTAGCAAACAAAACGATGAAAATCGTGATTTACTACTCTATATTTTAGTTAGCGAAATGATTGGTTTTTATACCGAAAAAAGCGACTTTTTCTATAAAAAATCAAAAGAGGTCTTAAAGTTACTTTCAACTCATATTTCACATTGGAGTGATGACCAAATTGATTACTTTATAACTCAAGGCGTCTTGAATGGCTATAGCATATATCCAACTCCAAAAACTAAGATTGCCGAAATAAAGGGTTATATAAAAAAATTAAATGAAGGTAACTACAAGGCTCAGGTTATCAAAAAACGAGTTAAAGAATATAACCAAGAAATAGCAAATATTGAAAATGACCCTATTGCCTTTATAAATGCGGGCTATAACAAGGCTGCTAAAATTTTAATGGTGAAAAATAATACCATTACATTTTTAGAGAATCTTTCAAAACTTACTCCAGACAGTAAAACAAAAGTACATCTTGATCAACTTATCGCACAGACTTTAGCCCTTAAAAACACACCCAAAGTATTTCCTATTAATAAAACGCCTAAGATCAAATTTAGCGACCTGCATTTTAAGTTACTTGTTATCGAAGAGCTGATGTATAAAAAAAATTTATTAACCCCTAAGTTTGACCTTACCCAGTTTATAGCCCAATACCACCTGCGAGAAATTGATAAAGAGCAAGAAGGGTATGAAGTTATACCTGAGGCACTGGCTTATTTTAAAGGGCTTGATATCTCTGAGGAATTGTTAGCGAAAGTCACTTCGTTGACACAAGATTGCGGTGTCGATGGCGGCGCAGATGTTTATGCTCAGATATGGCCTTTTTGGGATCCAGGCTGTGGAGATGAGGTGTTAAAGGTAAGCAATAAAGCATCAAAAGACTTGCCACTGCTGCCTAACTTACAACAAGTCATCGGTTTAGAGCACAGTAATCCATCAAAAAAATTAATTAGCAGCTTTAAAGAACGCCAGATCCAATTAACTGAACAGGATGTTTAATTTTAATCTCTAGGAGTAATAATGTTTAATTCAGCAGAAGAAATTCACCAGCATATTGGCCAATCAATGTTCGACGCATTACCCGAACAGTGGGATAAAGCTTATTGTGATATCGGCCTGAGTCGAGAAAATACCTGTGGTTTTATGGCAGGGACTTACTATACAGGCGGTGAAGAAAAATTTTATAGTGTAGATATAATCGATGGAGTGTTGAAATATTCTCAGTGTGATGAAGCATTTTATGCACTTTATAAAATGATGAAAAAAGACGAATCAGATATACCTTGGAACAAAGCTCGTTTTGAATTAGAAAGTGATGGTAGTTACGACGTTAAAACTAAGTTTGATGAAGATTATATAATCTACACTGGATTAGATGCTGATGCTGCTGAGTTTGACTCATTGAGTCGCGACTTTCATTTAGCCATAGAATCTTGGGAAGGCTTGCCAGATGATATGCCATGCCCATGGAAAAGGGGCAGTTATGATAAGAGCATATTTTTGCAAGGCAATTCAGATGATCAGCAACAAACTGAATCAGAGCAAGCAATATTATCATCTTATTGGCAACAAGCCGGTGAAATAAACGAAACATTAGAGCTGAGCTTTTTAAATCCTTATTTAGCAGATTACCCTCACTGGCATGGCAGCACGCGAGATATTGTTTTGGTTACACCACCAGAATGGGAAAATCAAATCGTTGCTACAAGTGGCTTATCAAGTCCTGAAGCAGCATTTGAGGTATATCTAGAGACCAATGAACCCATTCAAAGATTCAACAGCTCTTGGCAGATGAACCTAATTCAAACCATTGGCGGTATAATACCCAATATCGATAACTTTAAAGAGCGCCTCAAAAAACACCGTTTTCTTACATTACAATTAGACATGGATGGCGCACCTGAAGAATGGTCAGTAGATCACCCTGACGGTAATATAGGTATGTTTATTGGTTTAGATAATGCGCATATAAATCATGATCATCTTAACTTTTTACCTATAAATATAAAATTAATGCGCCCAGACGAGTTATTGTATTGTTTAGATAAAGCAGCACAAGGCAGAGAGAAAATAGC